>NZ_JACGWF010000097.1:0-15220 GCF_014077595.1 Colwellia sp. 6M3
ATAAAAAACATGTCGATATCAGAACTGAAATAGTTGCACCATCGCCAGAACGCCCCAATGCTATTAGAAAGAAAATTATCTGGCGGTGCGAAGATCACCTTGACTGTGATGTTGATGAAATGGAAAAATTGGCACTGGTTAAAATCCGATTTCAGAATTTAGAAGAAAGTGATCTTATTGACGGTAAAACTTTCCTGAAGCAACTTGATCCTGACTAGGCAAGGCTAATAAAAATTGACCCTTTTGGCTTCAAAAGCAGCCAAAAATAAAGCCTCTTGAGTAGTGACCAATTCGAGGCACTGCACAAGGTGCTTTGGATTCAAAACTTAGAGGGGTTAATAAGAATGGCTCTCAAGTGTTACTGACCTTTTTTATTAATTTGGCTTTTATACATACACTATTAAAACGGTCACAACAAATCCCTGGTGTAAACACAGAGAATTTTTTTATCTGAGGTATACGATGGTTAGTGAAAAGTGTTGCCTTTATAGTAGATAAAATTTGCATAAGCTCTAATTATAATATTGTGTTGCAGTCTTGCGTTGATTTTTCGTTATTGAGACTATCGCAAATATCCTGCCTTAATTTGCAAATGTTAATTGTGTCTTTTTTTAGCTCTGCATTGTTAAATGACTTAGTACTGTATTCAATAACAAATGCAGTTTCTATATTTTTTACTTCTATACATGTTTTTGCTGAAACAATCGAGATAATTGATTGAACGTAGTCGTATTTTTTCATAATTGAGTTGAATTTCTTTATGGAAATCGGTAACTCTTTAGATGTGTCTGCTACAACTGGTGTGGTAAATAATATAACTAAAATTGATACTAATATTTTTTTCATTTTTAATCCTCATAATTTGTGTTTGAAATTAAAACATAAGCTTTAAAATAAAAAAGTAAATAGCTGCATCAAATTATTTTTGGCCAACCTAACAGTTAGGTTGAGTTTTATCATAAAGAATTGTAAACAGTGAATAATAAGCGACATAGTTTTTCATTCCGGGTATCCAATGTCGTTAAAAAAGCAGTTTCACCTGCAAAATACTTAATATTTCAAATTAAGCGAGTTCACAATAAATATAATTGGTGGATTGGTAAATTCAATTCCTTCTGGCTTCAAAAGGAGCCAAAAATAAAGCCCCTTGATGCCAAACCACTTCCAGTATTAAAAATCAAATCAGGACTCATTAAGGGGAGGGGGTAATATCCGTCATAAGCCATTTGGCATTTAATAGAAAGGCTTACCCTAGATAATTATCTTCAGTATAACTAACAGCATGCCTATCAAGAACATGAGCAGAGTTCTTCGTAAATTCAAAAAAATCAATCATTCTCTTTGATTGATTATTACTGCTTATCCATGTCTGTTGATGAAATACTGTTTTGTTCTTTGGGAATAACGAAAAGTCGATAGCACCTTATGGCACCATTATAATAAAATGGTGAAAATGAAAGCATAAAACATCTAGAAATGAAGTTTAATGAATATTTTTAAAATATCTTTAGTGATTTAAGTGAAAAAAATATTTATTACTTTTCAATCCGTTATCAATAATAATTATACACATATGTATAATAAGCTATTGATAAAAAAGAAAAATATTTAAAAGTGCTAATTGCAAAGGGAAAAGATGTGCTTATAATTTAGTGTGATTTTAATTTTTAGGAGATCACATTATGGCTTCAATATTTGCCAAAAAAAAAGACCACTTAGCGAAACCGCTTTATCGATACTCGAAGATAAATGCGTCACTTTCTTACAACACTACAAAAAATACTGAAGCTTTACTTTGTGAAAGTTATCTAGAGTACGATGCATTGCATCTGCGTCAATTTAGTCAAAATATTGATTTTTTCGAAACCCAACCAATATCCGTAATTTGGTTCGATGAAAAAGGGAATAAACGTAAATACACTTCTGATATAGTTGAACGTGATTTAAAAGGTACTTTTCTTGTTACAGAGGTAAAACCTGAAATTAAATACAACACCCCAGAGAATAGAAAAAAATTCGATAAGATTGGGGCAGCTTTTGCAGATGAAGGAATAAAATTCCGAGTTCAAACTGAACTGGATATTTATGTAGGAAAAAATATTGATACCTACCAAACATTGCACCGATACTTGTTTAATACAACCAGAGCTGATTACATAGAAACAGTACTGAATGAATCATCAAACGTCATGTCCTTTGCTCATTTTAATGAGTTACTTCTAGATACTAAAACTCCGCCTCACATTATTTTCAATATGCTTGCGCAGCATCAGTTAAACATGAATTTTGAAGAGCCAATCCGTAAAAATTTACTCATTTATAAGGAGGCTTTATGAATGAGTTAAATAAAAGGAAACCTTATCTATACGCCATTGAAAATTACGCTGGAATACCTCCATTCAGTAATGTAAAGCTTGCACACATTATTTACATGGTTGGTGTACAAATGGGAGATAAAGAATGCCCTTCAGTGAGTACTGTAAAACGCTGGTATCAGCAATGCCAAAGTGACAAGCGGTTGGTCATACCTGAAAGCCAAGGGAGGTTAGCATGCAAGCATTAGCAACTACCTATGCCTCATTTACACCAGGAACAAGATTTAATTTAAAAGGTGAAAATAGCGATGAATATGTACATTACCTAATTGTATTAAGTGACAGTAAAACTGTTGTTGCTGAGAGAGAAAATGGAGAAAGAGAACCTTTTCATGTTTGCGTCTTACAGGGACTAATTGGTGAGAAGTTAGAGTTTGTTAGAAACGAACCTGTCGTGCCAGTCATCCCATTGATGACAGACATACAGCGAGCACAGGTTGAGCGAAAGATGATTTATATTAATTGTGCCATTGAAGCAAACCCTAGCGCTCCTACGGCTAAAAAATCAGGACTGTTAGCTAGAGCAAAAGCCATGGGAATAACAGGTGATAAGTATCCTGCGGGTCTTTCAACCATTAATGGCTGGGTTAAAAAGTACAATGACAATTTAAAGTCTCAAATGGCTTTGCTGTCGCAAGGTGGCCGTGGTCGAAATAGTAAGTTTTGTAGCAATATTGTTGAACTTGCTGATACCGTTATTGTGGACTGCATTCTTTGTAGCGAACCTTACACATGTATTGAAGCTTATGAAATATTAAAAGTAGAAGCATTAAAGGTTGGCTATGAGGAAAAAGATTTACCTTGTGCTTCAACATTTGCTAATTGGGTGAGTGACCTTAAGTATTATGATGTTGTTGAAGCGCAGTGTGGACGAACTGTAAGAGATTTTGAATCTCGCCAAATGATGAAAATCTTTGAGTGTTCATCAATTTTAGCGAGGGTTGAGTTTGATGCTGTACACATTCAGATCGGTCTTTTAGATGACGAAACTCATGAATATTTAGGAAGTGTCATCGTAATGATGGCTATTGACGTATTCAGTCGTTGTATTTTGGGCTATAGCCTTCATGTTGGTCAAGGTGGTGAAACGGTTGAACTAACAGTGGAATGTATGCAACACGCTGTTATGCCAAAAAAACGTAAAAATTGGGAAAAAATTTGTGGAAAAATGTCGATGGCTGTTTGCGATGCAGGTGCCGCTTTTGTTTCAGATCATTTTTTGAGTTACTTAGCCCATTTTAAAATAAATAGACTAACAACAGCTGTAAAGAAACCTTTCCGCAAGCCTTTTATTGAGAGCTTTTTTCGAACACTCAGAATACAGCATCTAAGTAAGCTCCCAGGATACCTCGGCTCTGCTCGATTCAAAGGTGTTTTCACTGAAAAAAGTAATCTTAAGAAAGAAGCCACGTTAACTGTAAGTGAATTTCGTGAATCATTAGAAGAGTACATTTGTGATCACTATCACATGAATAGCCACAATGGATTAAGAAACAACAGAACACCTTTTAATGTATGGAATAAGTCAGTAAGTGATGCGCCAGGTCTTGTCTCATTTCCTGAAGACACTGACTTATTCACTAGCTGGGGAGGCAGGGTAAAGCACCCTAAATTGCATCAAAATCGAGGTTTTACTGTTAACACCCATCGATATAATGCCCCTATTTTGCAAGATTGGTATAGCGAGTTGAAAGGTAATCCGATGTTCAAGGACAAAGGGCTAGAAATACAGGTGTCTTATAGCAATCTCAATATAGGTCACATAATTGCTTTTCATCCAATATCATATGAATGGATATTCGTTCCTAATACCAACCAGAGGATTTATGACGGCATGAGTGAGCTTGAATACAAATCAATGCTAGATAATGAGATTGGTCCTTCACATAAGAAAAAACGTAATGTCTATGATGCTCATAACAACACTGCAATACAAAATGCTATTGGAAGAAAAAATTCAGTTAAATCTGAAGAGGCTAAGCTAAAAGCCAAGAAAAAATCTTTAGCAACTAAAGAAAAAGCTGAGAAGCTCAAAAAGCAAGGTAAGGAAGATTTAACAAAACCAGTCGAACTAGGAAAAGGAAATTTGGCTGGAAAATTGGCAAGCCTTGCTAACCAAAATAAACCTAAGGAAAAAGAAGTTCATGATGAGCCATCTCCATCAGTAGAGGTAGATACTCAGGTTGAAGTAACTGAGCATAAAACTCGCAAAAAAGGGAGTAGAATTCGTGCAAAATTCTAAAAGAGAGCACTTTGAAGCTGCCTCGCAATTACCTCAACGTCAATTTATTGAAATGGAACATTGCACAGATATTCTGAATGAACTTGACTATGTGCATGGTCGAGCTGTTGCTGGTGAGCCTTGTGGGGTAGTTATTTCCGGACCAACTGGCTCTGGTAAGTCATCTATTCTTAAGTATTATAAAACTACATGGGATGACAAGTTAGCTGCTGGTGAACCATCCCCCATTGTATATATTAGAACGCCCTCTAAACCATCAGAAATATTAATGTTGGAAAGTGAGCTTAAAGCATTAGGCGACCCAGCACCTCGAAAAGGTACTTCAAATTCGAAAAGAGAGAGAAAAGAGGCGTTGATAAAAAACCTGCACTGTAAAGTGTTTATATATGATGATTTCCAACATGTTATCGAATATCGCGGGACTGTAGTTGCACGGCAATTACTCGATGAACTAAAGAATATATCAGAAGAGTATGGAGTTTCACTCGTTTTCACTGGTATAACTACCGTAGAAATTGGCGGTCTAATTAATGAGCAAATAAACTCAAGGTTTAGTAGCCTTAGGCGTTTAAAAGTTATGACTGTTGAAAATGACGATGAATTCAATTACTTTCAAGAATTTCTTGAAGATTTCAGTATGACAAAGGGGATTACTAATTTTGATATGGCAAGTGAGAATTCCGTTCATCGATTTGCTTATGCTTGTGGAGGCGATTTAAGAATATTAAATCACATCACTAATAAAGCATTACATTATTTCAAATTAAGCAAAGATAAAAAAATTGCTTTAGAACACTTTGCTTCTGCATTTGATGATGTGATAAGCGAAGAATGGGATGATATAAAGGTAAGGAAGGTTAACCCATTTGACACAGATAAATGGACCACTGTTAAGCGTAGGATAGGGATTAAATGAATCATTTTATTTTTCCAAAGCAAATCCTGCCAATCGAAGATGAGAGCTTATACGGTTTCGTTCAGCGCGTAGCTAATTTCTACGGGTGGTCAAAGTTAGGGGCTTTTCTTGATGTCATATATGTATCAAACATCCATCAAATCAACTGGTTTGTATTATCCCCTGTAACTGAGCGCATTATTAATAATTTGGCGAAACCTATGCAATTAGATAGTAACCAAGTTAATCAGCAGCTATACCCTAAAGAAGTATACTCAATGCTGGACCTTAACAAACAATTGTATGGTAGTCATGCGGTTAGAACCATTAGGATTTGCCCACTGTGTGTAAGTGAAGGATCTTCTCACAAATTACATTGGCAGCATGTTGCTAATGGGTATTGCGAAAACCACCAATGTGAATTAATTAGCGCATGTCAGTATTGTAAATCACCGATACAAATAGAGTACGGTGTTAGTTGTGGAAGTTGCTTTAAAAGTCTAATAAAAGCTACTGATGATACCTGTTCAATTCTTCCAATACTTTCTAAACTATCAAAAGAAGATCAGCTTCAGCTTCTGACTTGTATAGAAAGTGTTATCGAAATGCTTTGTTCTGATAATGATGTATTTAACTGGAGAAAGTTTATTGAACAAACCCAGCCACGAACATTAGCTAGCCTATACTTTGAAGGCTTCTTAATGTTAATAAATGACAATTTTAAAAACAAATGGCAGGATTTCGTGGTTAATGAACGGAATCGTTTTAGCATTCTTGGAGAAAGAGCTGTAAACCTTCCATTTAACAAAGTGATTTTCTTAGATAAGCATCTATTAAGAAAAATTAAACTTGCCTGTAATGAAGAAGATACCACTAAAAATAATAACTACTTTCCTGATTTTTCACTTATGGATTGCTCCATAGGCAACATTGTATCTGAAAAAGATATTACTTATTTTTTCGGTCTTAAAAGGGCTGAATTTGCAAGTTTGTTTAATGCATATTCGTTTATACATCCAAGTCAAACTGGTTGCGTTTTATATTGTGCTGATAAGTTGATAGAAGTCATTCGCAATAGAACTATCCCTTTAACTGACGACATGAAGGCGAATGCAGGATTAGTCAGCTTCAATTCGAAGGAGCTTGATCTTCTTAAGTTTTCAGGGTTTAACAAAGTAGACCTTTTAACTCATGTAACATCGAAAAATCTGCCTGTATATGTATCCGAACAGCCAAAAGGTACCCTGATAGAAAAGCTTTATATATTGAAATCAGATTTGTTCGATATTTTGCTCAACAATATCAATGTAAATATTGGTGGGGTTTCAGATACAAAACTAGCAGGCATGCTTGGAACAACCACAAGTAAAATTGATGTAATGATAAAATGCGGGCTTATTAAACACGATGGCAACAAAATTATCACAAGCTCTGTTAATGATTTTTTTATGAAATTTGAAGTACTTAATCGTATTGGAAGGATTAAAAAGATTAATATAAAAAAATTGGTTAGTGACCTAGATACCAACCATGGTTTACGTCCTGCATTCGCCTTCAAAACAGAGAAGCTAGATGTAGCTTATATTTTCATTAAAACAGATAAATTCACCAAAATAATAAATGAAATTCAATAGTTTTATTTAATTCATGTACCTAAGACTTTCAAAATAATTAAACTTGATTTTTATTGAGTTTAATCTAATCTATTAATCAATCAGAGAGAAAACTTTGCTTTTCTCTCTGATTTCAGTATAAAAAATACGATTTAATAAATAAATATATCACTTTAAAAATATAGTTTTATATAGCCAAATACAGAAATCTAGCTGTCAAATGGAATTACCTCCAGTAATCTAGGTTTTAATTAGAAAATCGAGTTTTCTAAATTAGAACGACCTCCCTAACTCTTTGAAAAATTAAGAAGCCCGATCCGGCTTTAGATTGGAATGATCATAAATGACTGATCATGACTAAGGTATTAACTTATTAAAACTAAAATATAAAGTTAAGTGGTATTTAGTTTAATTAATTTCCCTATCGGTTCGTCTAATGATGCGGGTGGCATAGTGAACCATTTCGGTCCATTTTTAGTCATGTAAATACAGTCTTCTAAACGCACGCCAAACTCACCCTGAATATAAATACCAGGTTCATTAGAGAAACACATGCCGGGTTTTAACAGGGTAGTTTCACCATGAACAAAGTTGACACTTTCATGTCCTTCCATACCAATTCCGTGTCCAGTTCGATGAGACAAACCCGGCAGTTTATAGCCTGGACCAAAGCCCTTAGTTTGGTAGAATTTACGTACTGCATCATCAACTAAGCCTGCTTGTGTACCTATTTTCGCTTGTTCAAAAGCTATTTCTTGGCCTTGTCTTACCGTCTGCCAAACATCACGCTGGCGCTTGGTTGGCTCGCCAAAGACAAAAGTTCGACTGATATCAGATTGATAACCATGAACATTACAACCGCAATCCATTAACACGACTGAGCCTTCAGTGAGTATTTGTTTTTGCTTAGTACCATGAGGATATGCACTGGCTTGATTAAACAGCGCCATATTCCATACACCTTTCCCGCCTAATTGTTCTTGGGCAGTGTTCATTAATGCTTTTACATCGCTTTGACTCATACCCGCTTTCAGCTTTGAAAATACATCGGCATAGGCAAGTAAGGTCACTTCATTCGCTTTGTGCATTAATTCAAGTTCGTGTTGACTTTTATACATACGACAACCACGAGTTACTGGCTCAGCACTGACATGTTACATGTTAGACAACTTCGACATGACACCACTTAAAACAAAGTATCTGACAGAGTTTTCAAAGGCGATTTTACCTTTGTCTGATCCTGAGTCGTGTAATATTTGTTGAATTAATGAGAAAGGACTTTCGTGTTCTTGCCAAACTCTTATGTCGTCACCTACGGCTAAACTTTCCCGAACACTTGGTTCTTCAAAAAAAGGACAGACAACAGATATATTGCCTTCACGTGGGATAATAACGGCTGTTAAGCGTTCACTGCGCCACCACTGTACTCCTGAAAAATAATCCATAGCAGCACCGGGCTCAAGGATCAGTGCAGAAATATCAAGTGCTGTCATTAATTTTTGAGCCTTAGCTATTCGCTCAAGTCGCTCTGCTTTAGTTATGCCCTCAATGGTGTTGGTAATAGACTTCAGTGGATAATTTGGTTGTTTATTTGTAGTAGATTGAGCACCGAAAGGCTTTGCAATACTGGTTGATGTAAGTGTTTGGGTAGCAATCGCCATAGTGGCAACGCTTGCACCACTTGCTTTTAAAAAAGTTCTTTTACTGATGTTCATATTTTTTCCTATATAAAGTAAAAGTGTTACTCAGGTGGAATAGTAAAGCTTTATAGCTTTACGCTAGCGGTTATTTTATTCATGAGCAAGTAGTTACCGACAAAAAGACATTTTCATGAGGTGTATGAATATGAATGAGAACTCGTCAGCACTTTTAATTGTAGATTATGTAATTAAACAGGGTAATTAAGCGGGGTAATTAAACGGGTCGAAATCGCATTATTCTTTTACATTAGTTTCTTTGCTGTAAGTTTGAATAGTGCCCAGTAAGTGTTGAGTAAGCACTATACATAGTAAGGATAAAGTTTATTCTAGGGTACTTAACCTAAAAAAAGTAAGTGAAGCATAGAGGCTTGCTTTATCATATAGAGTGAAGTTTTCAATACTAATTAAATATTGATATAAGTAGGTTAGTGAGTGTTTAGTTAGTAAAGTGAAGTAACCTTTATGGTGTTTAAGCTTCCAAAGTAAGTTAAAGTTCGCTACTTAATAATGATCACGTTGATCATCAAATATGTACATTTATTTTGTAATTATTTATGGCAAAACCAAATAAAAAAGGCCCAACAAAAACCGTTGATATTTTTTGCGTAGCTTGTAACTGCTTATTATTTAAATATCGAAAGGGGGGTAAAGGGGCGTTAGTTAAAAGTTTTAAAGAAAGGATCAGCCAAGACTATACTGTTGAGTCTTGTGTTTGCCCTAAGTGCCAAAAACCGTTTGCTCGCGAAACTTTGATCCGTGGATTGCCGGCTTATAAATTTATTGGTGGTAAGGCTTGGTTTAAGTAACGCTAACTGTTTAAGGAGCTAAAATTAATCTGAAAACATAGTGAACGCTTTAAAATCAATATACTTTTTATATACAGCAAATCATATTTAGGTGCTCTTACATCCCTCTCTTTTTTATTAAATACATGATATTACGCTGCCTGCAAAGCTGTCTATAAAGTGATTGTTCTTCCGCTTATAAATAAGCCTACTTAGTTTCAAGCTATCTGAGTATTTCAGCTTTATTGTATTTTTTGTAACTTTAAATTTACAACGGATATTAAGTAGAAAAGTACTCTTCATATAGCAATCCCCTCGAACACGCAGTTAACCTCTTAATAATAAAGCTAAATCATGCCTTAATCGATAATGTGGTTACGTAAACCCACCAAAGTAGGCGTATGAGGTATCTTTATATAAATATATTTTTATTTTATTTTTTACTTTTCAAATTCTTGATCTAGGCTCTATTAATACGTTGAACAATTTTTGATGTGTTATAGATTTTTCAAAATGCTGGTGATCAATAGATATGGATATTTATTTAAAAAAGGTACTTAAGACCTTTAGGTGGTTTTTTGTTTTTCAGCTGCTCATTACATCGTATTATGTAAAAGCAACTGAAACTTGCGAAGCGATTTTTGTTGCCAGCAGTGGCGTGGCTACCGTTAGTAGCGCTGATGCAGAATTAATTAACTTTATAACTGGTGGGTTGTTAGGGTTAAATGTAAAACTTTCTATTGCAGATACTGGATATAGCTCATTATTAACGGCGGGGATAGAGCTCGAAGAATACCTTGATACTTTAGCGATAGATTTAAGTGTTGCTAATAAATCTGATGCAGTTGCTGCCAATATCAGCTTAGTGCAAGCTATAGATGCAGCAATTACAGTTTTACAAAATCAAGGTGGCAATACTGTTGCCATTGCCACGTTAAATAATATTAAAGTTCAGGTGCCCGTGGGTACTTTTTCGTTCTTAGATGTTATTGATTTAAATGTAGAAGATAGCGCTGTATTATCTACAACCGTTAATGTTCTCGATTTTCACATGTTGATAATGCAAGCATTTAACCACCAAAATGCTATCAGTGCTCAAAACATTTCTTTAAATTTATCTACCCTCGGACTTAACGGTACATTTGGTCCGTTATCTATTTCTCTTAGTGATGTATCTGCTGCCTTGATTGCTGTTGAAGGTCCTAAATTAGTCAGTGGTCCTGTTGGAACCGCATTTACTACCTCATCTATTAGGCTAAGAATATTAGCAGATCTTATTGATGTGGCTGCCGCTCCCTTGACGCTAGGTTTAGCAAGTGTTGAGGTAACTCTGACAGACTTTGAAATTTATGCCGACGTTGCTAGAGCTAATGGGACCGTTGATCAGCTTTCTTATTTAACGCAAACTTTACGTTTAAATGTAACGCCGGGAGTCGCAAGTTTATACTTAGGCCAGATTAGTGCGGCTAACTTTAATGATAGAACATTAACCAGTAATATTGATTATGCAACAGAAGTAGCGCCTGTAGTTATAGGTAGTATTTACATTGATCTAGGCATAGGTGGTAATGAAACTATTGCACTAGAAGCACGTGCTAATGCCAATGCAAATGGCACTTTAGAAAGTCTTAACTTTGTTTCTCCATTTCCTGAAAGTCAAACCACAACAGCGGGTGTTGGCGTGGTTAATGCGCTACTAAGCACTTTATTCTCTAATACAGTACTTACCACGACTCCGAGCCCAGCATTAGTCAATACGACATTACTGTTAAATTTGATTCGTAGTCTTGTTGTTGATGATATTTTATCTCCTGTTATTAGTGATATTGTGACAAATTTTGCTGACCCCACGGCAGATGCATTAGGCATTAGTATTGGGAATGCGACAGAAAAAGTATTTGCAATAAATGGAGGTAGTTGCATACCAACCGTAGATAACTTAAATACAGCTGACCCTACACCGACATTAAGCGGTTTAGCTTATCGTTCATTAGTTGATTCAGAGTTATTAACTATTGAACTGAACAATATTTCTTATCATGAAAATGTTGATTTTGTAGTTACAAATAATCAATGGTCGTTAATTGTACCTACTGCAGACACCATGCTCGATGGCGTCTATAACGTTATTGCGACAGTAACTAATGGCGTTGACAGTCTTTCGGATCAAACTA
Source organism: Colwellia sp. 6M3 (assembly GCF_014077595.1). Lineage (NCBI taxonomy): Bacteria > Pseudomonadati > Pseudomonadota > Gammaproteobacteria > Alteromonadales > Colwelliaceae > Colwellia > Colwellia sp. 6M3. The sequence goes on from NZ_JACGWF010000097.1 coordinate 11,785, forward strand.
ATGCTGAATTAACGGTAGATTCAGGCCAGCCTTCAGTACAAATTCAAAATGTGCCAGCCAGTACTAATATTGCTTTCACCGCAACTTTTGCCTTTAGTGAGGATGTTTCAGGCTTTGCTGTTGGCGATATCATTGTGGGTAATGGCAGTGCTAGTAGTTTTACTACCGTAAACACCAGTACCTATACGGCTTTGATCACACCTACTGCCGATGGTGCGGTAACGTTGGATATAAACGCTAATGTTGCACAAGACAGTGCGGGTAATTTTAATACGGCGGCAACTCAAGTCAGTAGTAATTATGATGCAAGTAGACCGTCAGTTTTAATTCAGAATGTACCTGCTAATTCTAACAGTAGCTTTACTGCAACGTTTGCTTTTAGCGAAGCGGTAACAGATTTTGTTGTTGGTGATATCAGTGTTGGGAATGGTGGCGCGAGCAGTTTTACTACCGTAAACACGAGTACTTATAGCGCCTTGATCACACCGACAGCAGATGGAACTGTGACAATAGGTGTAAGTGCTAATATAGCTCTGGACAGTGTAGGTAATTTTAATACGGCTGCAACCCAAGTAACTAGCCAATATGATGCTAGTCGCCCTTCAGTCACTATTCAAAATGTACCTGCAACAAGTAATGCTGCATTCACCGTTACCTTTGCTTTTAGCGAAGCGGTAATAGGCTTTGTTGTTGGTGATATTAGTGTTGGGAATGGTGGCGCGAGCAGTTTTAGTACCGTAAACACCAGTACTTATACTGTGTTGATCACACCGACTGCAGATGGTGCTGTGACGTTGGATGTAAATGCTAATGTTGCCCAAGACAGTGTGGGGAATTTTAATACGGCGGCGGCTCAAGCTAGCAGTACCTATGATGCCAGTCGTCCGTCAGTAACTATTCAAAATGTTCCAGCTAGTACTAATATTGCTTTCACAGCAACTTTTTCCTTTAGTGAGGATGTTTCAGACTTTGCTGTTGGCGATATCATTGTTGGTAATGGCAGCGCTAGTGGTTTTACTACCGTAAATACCAGTACTTATACTGCTGTGATCACACCGACCGCAGATGGTTCTGTGACGTTGGATGTTAATACTAATGTTGCTCAAGATAGTGCGGGTAATTTTAATACAGCAGCGACTCAAGTAACTAGCCAATATGATGCAAGTCGTCCATCAGTCATTATTCAAAATGTACCTGCGACAAGTAATGCCCCATTCACTGTTACGTTTACTTTTAGTGAAGCGGTAACAGATTTTGTTGTAGGTGATATCAGTGTTGGTAATGGCAGTGCTGGTGGTTTTACTACGGTAAATACGAGTACTTATACTGCTGTGATCACACCGACCGCAGATGGTTCTGTGACGTTGGATGTTAATGCTAATGTTGCACAAGATAGTGTGGGTAATTTTAATACTGCTGCAACCCAAGTCAGCAGTACCTATGATGCAAGTCGCCCGTCAGTTTTAATTCAGAATGTACCAGCCACAAGTAATGCGCCGTTCACTGTTACCTTTACTTTTAGCGAAGCGGTAATAGACTTTGTTGTTGGTGATATCAGTGTTGGTAATGGCAGTGCAAGTAGTTTTTCTACGGTAAACACCAGTACTTATACTGCGTTGATCACACCTACTGCAGATGGTGCTGTAACGTTAGATGTTAATGCTAATGTTTCACAAGATAGTGTGGGTAATGATAATACGGCTGCAACCCAAGTAACTAGCCAATATGATGCTAGTCGTCCGTCAGTCACTATTCAAAATGTACCTGCAACAAGTAATGCTGCATTCACCGTTACCTTTGCTTTTAGCGAAGCGGTAACAGGTTTTGTTGTTGGTGATATCAGTGTTGGGAATGGAAGCGCGAGCAGTTTCACTACCGTAAATACGAGTACTTATACCGCATTGATCACACCGACCGCAGATGGTGCGGTAACGTTAGATGTTAATGCTAATATTGCACAAGATAGTGTAGGTAATCTTAATACGGCTGCGACTCAAGTCAGCAGTACTTATGACGGAAGTCGTCCATCAATCACTATTCAAAATGTGCCTGCCACAAGTAATGCTCCATTCACCGTTACGTTTGCTTTCAGTGAAGCGGTAACAGACTTTGTTGTGGGTGATATCAGTGTTGGTAATGGCAATGCTATTAGTTTTACTACCGTAAATACCAGTACTTATACTGCATTGATCACCCCTATAGCTGATGGAACTGTAACGTTAAATGTTAATGCTAATGTCGCTCAAGACAGTGCAGGGAATTTTAATACGGCGGCAACTCAAGTCAGTAGTACTTATGATGCAAGTCGTCCATCAATTACTATTCAAAATGTCCCAGCCACAAGTAATGCGCCATTCACTGTTACGTTTACTTTTAGCGAAGCGGTAATAAATTTTGATGTTGGTGATATCAGTGTCGGGAATGGTGGCGCGAGCAGCTTTACCTCCGTAAACACGAGTGTCTATACCGCATTGATCACACCAACAACTGATGGAGTGGTAACTTTAGATGTAAACGCTAATATCGCTCAGGACAGTGTGGGTAATTTTAATACGGCTGCGACTCAAGTCAGTAGTAATTATGATGCAAGTCGACCGTCAGTTGTAATTCAGAATGTACCTGCTAATTCTAACAGTAGCTTTACTGCAACCTTTGCTTTTAGCGAAGCGGTAGCAGATTTTGTTGTTGGTGATATCAGTGTTGGAAACGGTAGTGCTAGTAGTTTTGCTACAGTTAATAGCAGCACTTATACTGCTTTGATCACACCTATAGCAGATGGTGCGGTAACGTTAGATGTAAATGCTAATGTTGCACAAGATAGTGTGGGTAATTTTAATACGGCGGCGACTCAAGTTAGCAGTACTTATGATGCGAGTCGTCCATCAGTTTTAATTCAAAATGTGCCAGCAACAAGTAATGCTGCATTCACCGTTACGTTTACATTCAGTGAAGTTGTTACAGAGTTTGTTGTGGGTGATATTAGTGTTGGTAATGGCAGTGCTAATAGTTTTACTACCGTAAATACGAGTACTTATACCGCATTGATCACACCGACCGCAGATGGTGCGGTAACGTTAGATGTAAATGCTAATGTTGCACAAGACAGTGTGGGTAATTTGAATACGGCGGCAACTCAAGTAACTAGCCAATATGATGCCAGTCGTCCATCAGTCATTATTCAAAATGTACCTGCGACAAGTAATGCTCCATTCACTGTTACGTTTACTTTCAGTGAAGCTGTTTCAGGGTTTGTTGTTGGCGATATCAGTGTTGGGAATGGCAATGCTAGTGGTTTTACTACGGTAAATACGAGTACTTATACTGCGTTGATCACACCGACTGCAGATGGTTCTGTGACACTAGATGTAAACGCTAATGTAGCTCAGGACAGTGTGGGTAATTTTAATACGTCTGCGACTCAAGTCAGCAGTAACTA
>NZ_JACGWF010000048.1:0-31821 GCF_014077595.1 Colwellia sp. 6M3
TCGATGTCTCTTGTGGTTTTTTACGTTGTCTAGTTAACAAGTATTTTACCACAATGAGGCATCAACTTCTTTTAAATCATTAGGTTATTGTTATTTCCTCGTCTATTTTGAACCCCGAAACTTGAGTCATAAATACATTATTTTAGGACTGAACAATGACAACTTACCCTGACTCTTATTATGCTGCTACAGCAAATAGAACCGTAACTTACCCGACATTAGAAGGAGAGGTTACGGCTGATGTTTGTGTGGTTGGTGGCGGTTATAGTGGTTTATCAACCGCTATTGCTTTGCAAGAGAAAGGTTACAAGGTGGTATTGTTAGAAGCAGCTAATATAGGCTTTGGCGCCTCTGGTCGAAATGGCGGCCAGTTAGTGAATAGTTTTAGCCGAGATATCGACCATATTGAAAAACATTATGGTCTAGATACCGCAAATGCTATGGGTAACATGGCATTTGAAGGCGCTGATTGTATTCGTGGTTTAATCAAAAAATATAATATTGATGCAGACTATAAGCACGGTGGATTTTTTGCTGCTTTTACCGAGAAACAACTTAAAGAGCTTGAAAGTAAAAAAGCCCTATGGGAGCGTTTTGGTAATAAAAAGCTATCTATGGTTGGCAAAGCTGATGTCAGTAAAATTGTTAATACTGATGCCTACATTGGCGGTTTGGTTGATGAGCATTGTGGTCATATTCACCCCCTTAAATTAGCACTAGGAGAAGCTGCAGCATTAGTTTCTATTGGTGGTGAAGTATTTGAACAATCGAAAGTTATCGATATTAAAAACATTAGTGAAGATGGTAACGAAAAAGTTATTGTTAGTACCGAAAAAGGCCATGTTAAAGCAAACCTACTCGTATTGGCTGGTAATGCTTACATGGGTAACCTTGAGCCCAAATTAGCAAGAAAATCGATGCCTTGTGGTACACAAATAGTCACCACTGAAGTGTTACCTGAAGCACTGGCTAAATCGCTTATTCCTTCGCAATATTGTGTTGAAGATGTGAACTACAAATTAGATTATTACCGAATGACCGCTGATAATCGTTTACTTTTCGGTGGTGGCGTTACTTATGGTGGTGGCGATCCTGCCAGTATCAAACGCTTCTTAAAACCCCATATGGAAAAAATATTCCCGGCAATGAAAGATTATAAAATCGATTATGCTTGGGGCGGCGACTTTCTCTTAACCGTTAGCCGTTTACCGCAACTTGGTAAAATAGGAAATAGTATTTACTATGCGCAAGGCTATAGTGGCCATGGCGTAAACACCTCGCATTTAGCGGGTAAAATATTGGCTGAAGCCATATCAGGTGAACAATCTCGTTTTGAAGTATTTACTGGTTTGCCTCATTACCCATTTATTGGCGGCAGAGCTATGCGAGTACCAATGACCATGATGGGTGCTTGGTATTACGGTTTAAGAGATAAATTAGGTATTTAATGTTGATTAATACATCACTGTTTAACACTAAAAACGGCTCCTTATAGGAGCCGTTTTTTTATAGATAACTACCGCGTTATAAAATTAATCAGTCGTGATTGTATTGATTAATTTTATAACGCGGTAGTTATTCATTTTCACCATTAACATTGAATAATGAACAATGAACAAGTTAACTAATCAACTTGGTATTCAGGCTTAAACATTACTTTTAACAGGTAAAGCCTAGGTTAAGTGCATCTAAAAGTTTTAACCATAGACCACGTTTACCATTATTTTTGTCTGCCTTAATAAGTGCTTGCTGAGTTAAACGCACACCAATCCATCGTAATGGCTCAGGTACCCAAGGTAATGTCCACTTACGAACAAACTGCATTTTTATTACATCACTGGGTTGATAGCCAAGTAACTCAATAGCCACGCGCGCGCCAAAACGCGAGGCACCAACACCTAAGCCGGTATAACCCACTGCCCATGACAGTCGTCCATTATGTGTTACACCTGGCACCATGCAAAAACGCGAAGATGTTGCAATTATGCCACTCCATCGATGGCTAAATTTAACACCAGCAAGTTGTGGAAAGGTTTCAAAGAATTCTTTAGAAAGCTGCTCGAAACGCTCAGGAATATCGGCATAATTGTCACTTATTCCACGATTAAAGTAATAGCGTACAGCTCCACCACCGCCCCAAGTAATGCGATTGTCTTTAGTCATTCTATAATAATGGAACATATTGGCATGATTACCAATAGCATGGCGAGTTTTGTGCCAACCGATAGTATCTAACTGCGCTTGTGTTAGTGGCTCAGTCGCTAATTGATAATCCCAAACGGGGATCACACTACGGCGAATTTTACCAATACAACTGGTAAATGCATTGGTTGCCATTAACACTTTTTCGCTTTTTATATTGCCGTTTTTACACTGCGCCATCATGTGTTTTTTGCCTAATGGCTGAACATCAATTAGATCCGTTTGTTCATATATTTTCACGCCCAGATCAAGTAAAACCTGCTTGATACCCCAGCAAATTTTTAATGGATTTACGGTACCGTTTTGATCACCACGACGCCATAATCCAGCTAAATATGTAGGTGAGTTAACCTGTGCTTGCATGTCGTTTTGGTCTAACCAAACCACATCATCACCTTCAGACTTTTCAACGTCATAATATTTGCGAATAGCCTCTACAGCGCCTTGATTAGTGGCAACTTCAGTTTCGCCAACGGCTTCGTAGTCAGCATCAATACCATAGCGCTCAAGTGTTGCCAACAATTCTGTAATGTTCTCTTGGCCTAGTTGATAAAGTTTTTCAGCTTCACCTGGAAAATGGTGGTCGGTATTAGTTTCACCATGCGCTAGGCTTGAATTTAAAAAGCCGCCATTTCTGCCAGATGCGCCATTACCAATAAAGGTTTTCTCAATGAGTATTATGTCAGCTTCAGGGTTACGCTCTTTTGTTTGCAGTGCTGCCCATAAGCCTGTGAAACCTCCACCAACGATAAGTAATTCACATTCGCTGTTTGTGGTTAGCGGTGCGAGTGTTTCAGGCTGTTGAGCAAGATCAAACCATATAGGTCGATATGTTGAATTTTTCAACGCGTCAAGATGCTGCATTTTAATCTCACTTACTTGTTATACATTTTATTTTTGGATACCAAAAACTCATTAATTTTACTTTACGTACCAACCCCAAGGTTCATCACTGGTAAATTGGGTTATTTGCTTTGTTTCAAGGTAATTATTAAAGCCCCACTCGCCTAGCTCTCGGCCAATACCTGATTGTTTGTAACCACCCCAAGGGGCTTCAACAAAGGTCGGCTGTGAACAATTAACCCAAACAATACCAGCCTTAAATGCTTTAGCAACACGGTCGCAACGAGCTTGGTCTTTTGACATAACCGCCGCCGCAAGCCCAAACCGAGAGTTATTAGCTAATGCTATAGCTTCCTGTTCTGTTTTAAAGGCTTTAATACAAACCACAGGACCAAATATTTCTTCTTGCCAAATCCAGCTGTCTTCATCAACATCGGTAAAAATAGCGGGCGTTAAAAAGTAGCCTTTATCAAAATGCGCTGGCTTTATGCCACCATAAGCTAATGTTGCGCCTTCTTGAACTCCACGAGCAATAGCCGCTTTAACTTTTTCATATTGCGCTGCATTCACCAACGGACCTAAAAGCACGCCATGGATATCGCCAGCACCAATGGTTATTTTTTTAGTTTCTTCAATTAAGCGTTTCATTAGTGCTGGATAAATATTTTCTGACACCAGTACTCGAGACGTTGCTGAACATACTTGGCCCTGATTCCAGAATATACCAAACATGATCCACTCTACGGCTTTATCGATATCAGTATCTTCAAAAATCACTAAAGGTGATTTACCACCGAGTTCAAGGCTGATATTTTTAATATCTTTGGCCGCCAAAGCCATAATTTTCGACCCTGTAGGCACAGAGCCTGTAAACGCTAATTTATCAATATCAGGGTGCTCTGCTAAAGCCTGCCCTGCGGGTTGACCTAAGCCCGTAACAATATTTAACACACCATCTGGCAGGTCTGCTTCTTGGGCAATTTCACCCAAAGCTAGCGCAGTTAAGGGCGTAACTTCAGAAGGTTTTAATACCACAGTACAACCAGCGGCTAAAGCTGGAGCTACTTTCCATGCCGCCATTAACATTGGGAAATTCCATGGAATTATTGCACCAACAACACCTAAAGGTTCTTTGGTCGCTCGGGATGTAAAACCCGGTTCAGGTAAACTAATTTCTTTGCTTGAGTGCTCATCAAATGAGTCTGCAAGATTCGCGTAAAACTCAAAAGTTCCTGCGGTGTCTTCTATATCCCATTTTGCTTCAGGAAAAGGCTTACCGTTGTCGAGCACTTCTAAATCTGATAATTCGGTTAAACGGCGAGTAATTATGGCTGCCATTTTCCGGAGATAAACCGCTCTTTCACTGCCTTTCATATTCGGCCAGGGCCCTTGATAAAAAGCATTTTTGGCGGCGGCTACGGCGTTATTGATATCAGCTTTATTACCTGCAGATAAGTGTGCGAGAACTTGCTCATTAGCTGGATTAATAACGGTAAATGTTTCAGTAGATTCAGCGCATTGAAATTTACCATTAATAAAATGTTTGTTTTGAATTGAACCACCATCATGAAGTTGACCAATTAAAGGATATTTTTTTGTTATTTTATTAATATAATTAGATATTGAACTGTTCATATTTAAGATAGCTCCACATAATGATGTGATATTTCTTCACTCGCACGGCAAAAAACTTGGGTTCCTGTCAGCAGAAAAGCATCCCCTGCTTTAAAGTGATATTCGGTTAAATGAGTATCTCTTAATGTCAAAAATCCTGACTTTAAATAGATAAAACGGCGTGTCGATATTGTTGTTATTGGCGATTCAGCGATATTACCTTTAAATGCCCCGGCAACAAATTGCTGATCAGAACTTTTATAATATACGTTATTTCCTAAATCTGTTTTTGTTGGAAATTTAACAATCCCCTTAGCCGTAGGCTTTGAGTTTTCATCAGTTAGAGATTTATCAGCAATAACATAAAATTTGCGTAAATAACCTGTTTGCTGCCACTGGCAATCGTATTCTCTGGGTATAATAAAACTCTCACCCGCTAAAATGGTTTCACTAGTGTTGGTGGTATTATTTCTTATCACTGCTGCGCCTTCTATAACAACCATGAATTCATCCATAGCATAAGGCGCCGCAGCTTCAATCATTTCAGTGGTATCCCAAACACCAACATATAAGCCTGCTTCATCATCGGCGAAATAATCATGACTATGTTGAATAGGTAAATCTGATTCAAACATGTCAGCGGTTAAGTCATCGACATTATCTTTAAACCCTTCTGGGTTATGAGATAATCGTATAATCGTGTGATCTAAGGTCATTGTTCGTGCTCGGTCTATTTTTATCAAATATTAGCTAGGAAATGCAAAGCTTACGCCTTCACGAACACCACTTGATGGCCAGCGTTGCGTAATCGTTTTTCGCTTGGTGTAAAATCTCACGCCATCAGGGCCGTAGGCATGTAAGTCACCAAATAAGCTGCGCTTCCAACCACCAAAACTATGGTAAGCAACTGGTACCGGTAATGGTACATTAATGCCGACCATACCCACTTCAATATGATCAGAGAAGTAACGTGCCGCTTCGCCGTCGCGGGTAAATATGCACGTACCATTGCCATATTCATGGTCATTAATTAACTGCATGGCTTCTTCCATAGTTTTAACCCGAATAACTTGTAAAACAGGACCAAAAATCTCAGCTTTGTAACTTTCCATACTCGCGGTTACGTTATCAATTAACGTAGCACCAACAAAAAAGCCATTTTCATAACCTTTAACCGTTGGTTTGCGGCCATCAACCACCAATGTAGCACCTTGCTCTGCGGCACTTGAAATATAACCAACTACTTTTTCTTGATGCGCTTTGGTGATCACGGGACCAAAATCATTGTTAGCGTTAGAGTATTCACCAACACTTAAGTTTTGCATAGCTTGTTGCATTTTTTCAATCAATGCGTTGCCTGCTTCATCGCCTACCGCTACGGCTACCGACAACGCCATACAACGTTCGCCAGATGAGCCAAATGCTGCGCCAACCAATTGATTTACCGCATTATCCATATCGGCATCAGGCATAACAATAGCATGATTTTTTGCTCCACCAAGTGCTTGACAACGTTTACCATTTGCACTGGCTGTTGCATAAATATATTCTGCGATAGGTGTTGAGCCTACAAAGCTAACCGCTTTAACACGCTGGTCAGTTAACAGGGTATCAACGGCTTCTTTATCACCGTTGATTACATTCATTACGCCATCAGGTAAACCCGCTTCTTTTAATAAAGAAGCAATGTATAAGGTTGAGCTAGGATCACGTTCTGAAGGTTTCAGAATAAAGGTATTACCGCAAACAATTGCTAGCGGAAACATCCACATAGGCACCATTGCAGGGAAGTTAAAAGGCGTTATACCCGCCACAACACCTAGTGGTTGAAATTCACTCCACGAGTCAATATTAGGTCCTACGTTTTTACTGTGCTCACCTTTTAATAGTTCTGGCGCGCCACAAGCAAATTCAACATTTTCGATACCGCGTTGTAATTCGCCAGCAGCATCATGTGATATTTTGCCATGCTCTTGACCGATTAATTGACAAATTTTATCTGCATTTTTCTCTAATAATTCTTTAAATTTAAACATCACGCGTGCACGTTTAATCGCCGGTGTATTTCGCCAAGCCGGATAAGCCTCTTGTGCGGCAGCAATCGCTTTTTCTACGGTTGCTTTTGAGGCAAGCTCTACTTTCTTTTCTGCTTTACCTGTTGCGGGGTTAAAAACATCTTGTGTGCGCGAATTGTCGTGAGTCATTTCGCCGTTAATTAGGTGGCCGATAGTTGTCATTTTTTGTCCTTTAATGCTGTAGTTCACTTCACTTAAAAGTAAAATGTTTAAAAATAAAAATTTGTTTTATACAGTTTTGTTTAATAGAAGTTAGTTTGTAAGCAGCGTTTACAACGCGAAGTCATTACAAATCAATCGATTTCGTTCAAGGTTTCACCTAGCGCATTTATTAAGCTGCTAATTTCTGCCAAAGTAGAGGTAAAGGGTAAGCCAAGCTGTATGGTGTCACCGCCATAACGCACATAAAAACCTTTCTGCCATATTTTCATGGCTATTTGGTGTGGTCTTTTTGCTGGTTCCCCAGGTGCATGAGCAATAGTAATGCCACCTGCTAAGCCATAGTTGCGAATATCGACAACATGCTTACAGCTTTTCAAACTGTGTAGCACTTCCTGAAAATATGGCGCGATTGACTTAACGCGTTCTGGTAAGTTTTCTTGAGCCAAAACGTCTAGCGAAGCCAGCGCAGCCGCACAAGCAACTGGGTGTGCTGAGTAAGTATAGCCATGAGGAAGTTCAAGCATATACTCAGGTCCGCCAGTTTCCATAAATGTATCATAGATTTCTTGTTTAGAAATAACCGCACCCATAGGGATTACGCCATTGGTTAACTGCTTTGCTACGGTCATAATATCAGGTGTTACGCCAAACTCAGCCGCTCCCGTATTTGAACCCATACGGCCAAATGCAGTGATTACTTCATCAAAAATCAGTAAGACATTATGCTTGGTACATATGTCCCTTAAGCGTTTTAAATAACCTTTAGGCGGCGGTATTACGCCAGCTGAACCCGCCAAAGGCTCCACAATAACAGCAGCAACATTTGAGGCGTCATAAACAGCGAGCATTTCTTCTAATTCATTCGCTAAATCAGCACCGGTGTCAGGCATACCTTGGCAAAATTTATTTTCTGGCAACATGGTATGCGATAAGTGTGAGGCTTCAATACCTTGGCCATAGATTGCACGATTAGGACCAATCCCCCCCACACTAATACCGCCAAAGTTAACTCCGTGGTAGCCTTTTGAGCGACCAATAAATCGAGTTTTACTTGCCATGCCTTTTTTACGCCAGTAACCACGAGCAATTTTAAGCGCCGTTTCTACAGACTCTGAGCCAGAACCAGTAAAAAATACTCGATTTAAATCTGCCGGCATCAATTCGGTAATACGATGTGCTAATTCAAATGACTTAGGATGACCAAATTGAAATGCAGGCGAATAATCTAGCGTCTTAGCTTGCTGACTAATAGCTTCGGTGATTTCTGGACGGCTATGCCCTGCACCACAAGTCCAAAGCCCAGAGAGTCCATCAAATATCTTTCTACCATCAGCATCAGTGTAATAATTACCTTCTGCTGAAACGATAATACGGGGATCTTTTTTAAATTCTCGATTGGCCGTAAAAGGCATCCAATGGGCGTCTAACTGCGCTTGAGTTAACCCGTGGTTTGTTGTTGAATTAGCTTTTGTATTAGTGTTTTTATTCATCTTTCCGCCTAACGCTTGATAACGTTTACAAAGTGCATATTTAATTGCATGTGCTCATTATCAATGATTTAATAGGTTATTAAATCCATACTTTAAAAACTTAAGTTAACTATTTACTTACCTAATAATTTTACTAAGGCATTATTTAAATGAAGATGAATAAAAACATTTTACCTAAGCAATTAGGTGATGCTCATATTAGGCTTTTAAGAATATATAAAGTGGTGATTGAGTCAGGTGGTTTCTCCGCGGCAGAAGTAGATCTTAACATCAGCAGACCGGCAATAAGCCTAGCAATAACCGAGCTAGAGTCTCTGTTAAATATGAAGCTTTGCCATAGAGGACGTTCTGGTTTTTCTATTACCGAACAAGGTGAACAAGTATATCAATCGGCACTACAATTGTTGGGCAGTATTGAAAACTTTAGAGCTGAAATGAATGCGATAAACACTGAGTTGGTTGGTGAACTGAACATTGGTATTACCGATAACTTAGTCTCTATTGAACAAATGCGAATTACCAGAGCTTTAAGCGCATTAAAACATCGCGCACCAGACATTATTATTAATATAAGAATGATGCCGCCAAACAATATTGAAGCCGCTATTTTAAATGGCCAATTACATGTTGGTGTTGTTCCTAACTTTAGAACCTTACCCGGTTTGAATTACTTATCTTTATATAAAGAAGAGTCGCTACTTTATTGCAGCGAGAAGCACCCTTTATTTCATCAAGACTTATATCAAATAAGTGACAGTACTTTAATTGAATATGACGCCGTTGTACCTAATTACCCACAGTCGGTAGAGATAAAGCAACAGCAAAAAAAGCTACACGCAACCGCAACCTCAACAGATCGAGAAGGCATTGCTTTTTTAATTTTAACGGGGCGATTTATAGGTTTTTTACCCACGCATTTCGCTCAACGATGGGTTGGAAAAGATAAATTACGAGCAATTGAGGCGCATAACAGAAAATTTAATACTAAATTCTCTGCTATCACAAGTAAAGGAGCACGGAGCCATTTGATTTTAGAAGCTTATTTAGAGGAGTTAGCTCAAACCTAATTCAATATTTTATCGGCTAATAAAAACTTTCTGATACCGAATGACTAAAGTGCATATGTAATTTTTGTTTAAATTTATCTGAAATAGGTCGTGTTTCACGAGTGATAAAATCATAGTGAACCATCACCGCAGTACCTGAAACATGTTTAACGCCATTTTGCCACGCTTCTTGGTGCACATCGAGAGAGCTTGTACCAATACGAGTTATGTAGGTTTTGATTTCAACATCGTAATCAAACAGCAGTGGCAAATGAAACTCAATGGTACTTTTTGCTAAAATTAATCCCCATTGGCTGAGGCTTAAATTAAATTCAGGGCTGAAAAGTCTAAATATAGGATTTCGGGCACCTTCAAACCATTGCGGAATAACTGTATTATTAATGTGTCCAAGCGCGTCTGTTTCACCAACACGAGGCTTTATTATTTCGTAAAACATACCTAACCCTACTTACTTAAAATCAACCGGAAAGCGACCAAGCATCAAATATTTTTAATGCTTGTTCGAAATAATATACCCATAGATGAAAATGGTAAATATTTAATCTGCTTTAAAGGCAAACTATTCGCATGTTAATGAAATACCGCATAGTACTGCAGCTAATTAAACTGATTTACTGTCCTTGATGGCTTTTACGATCAGCTATTTCTGCTTGCCACTCGAACATATTCATTTCAATCAAAACAAAAGCCACAATCCATAAAAAAGCATCCCAAAATTCAAGGAAATTACCCGTTACACCCCAATATACGGCTGCAAGAAGTAATATGCTATAGACAGTAGCTTTAATAAATTTATTGTATTTACCCCACCATTTACTCGATATATTGCCTAATTGGGTATGTACATCAACTTCGAGCATTAATACAACTGATACCCATGCAGACGCATTAATAACATCAACCCAAGCTAGCGCATTAACATCTGATAAATTTTTTGAGTTTGTTATTATTTTATATTTTTCATGAGAAAAGAATTCTGCCCCAACGGTTGATAAGCTTTTACACGTTTCTTTAGTAAATTCATTATAAACGTTAAGGGTTTCCATAAATTTCCAATCGCCGGCTAAAGTACAAAGATCAGAAACTTTATGGGCAGTAAACTGACCAATTAAGCCAATTTTAGTCATATAACCGTAGAGTGAGTAAATGATAAATAAATAACAAAATGCACGAATACCATGTAATGACCACTTAACTTTCCCTTTTAAATGTTCATCGTCAATCACAGAAGTTTCTAATTCAAACAACAATAATAAAACCAGCCAAGCAGCAGTATCAATTGTCGATGAAAAAGCTTTAATTATCGAATCAAGGTTCACTCCTGAGGCAAAAATCACTTTACTCGCTAGCCATTCTTCACTGAAAAATAAGTAAACATTAAACGCTAGCAAAGTATAAATAAGATATTTAAAACCCTGATAGCCCCAAGAGTGAAAATGTTTCATAAGGGTTTGATTCATCGATAGCTCTGGCATAATCTTCTTCTTTTTTTAATTATATTTACTACACTAATAAAACAATTAAGCCACTTGAACAGTGGCCTAATTAAACTCATTATCTACATTAGATGATAATATTTAGCTGTTTCATCTAAGGTTTTAAACGCCTTTTCTATTAATTCATCGATCTCTGCTTTAGTAATGACTAAAGGAGGCGAAATAATCATAGTATCTCCACATGGACGCATGATTAAACCATTAGCCATTGAGAAGTCACGACACATGCCGCCAGCTTTACTGTCAGGCGCTATACGCTCATGGCTATTTTTATCTTTAACTAACTCAAGACCTGCAACCATGCCTAAACCGCGAGTTTCACCCACAATAGGATGTGCAGCCAGTTCTTTCCAACGCTTTTGAAGATAAGGTGCCGTTTCATTTTTTACACGTTCAACAATCCCTTCAGATTCTAATAATTCGATATTTTTCAGCGCTACAGCAGCGGCAACTGGATGACCGGAATAAGTAAAGCCATGGTTAAAGTCACCACCTTTTTCTATTAGCGTTTCAGCCACTTTATCACCAACAATAACACCGCCAATAGGTAAGTAACCAGACGAAAGCCCTTTGGCAATAGGCATAAGATCAGGTTTTAAATCATAATACTGACTGGCAAACCATTCACCGGTGCGGCCAAAGCCAGATATAACTTCATCAACCACTAACAAAACATCATATTTAGCTAAAATTCTTTTAATTTCAGGCCAGTAGCTAGTTGGAGGTATAATAACGCCACCAGCGCCTTGGAACGGTTCGGCAATGAATGCGGCGACATTGTCCTCTCCAATTTCTAAAATTTTTGCCTCAAGGCTTTGTGCGGCTTTAATGCCAAACGCCTCAGGGGTTAGCGTTCCACCTTCTTTAAAAAAGTACGGTTGATCGACATGAGAAATACCGGCAATAGGTAAATCACCTTGCTCATGCATATAACCCATTCCACCTAGGCTTGCACCGACAACGGTTGAACCATGATAAGCATTCTGTCGACTGATAAATTGCTTTTTGCTTGGCTTACCTTTTAAGTCCCAGTAACGACGCGCCATTCTAAAAACCGTATCGTTAGCTTCTGAACCAGAGCCAGTAAAAAACACTTTATTCATATGTTCAGGCGCTAATGAGGCAATTTTTGCTGCTAACTTTGCAGCAGGTGCATGGGTTGTTTTAAAAAACAAATTGTAATAAGGCAATGCTGACATTTGCTTTGTTGCAACGTCGACTAACTCTTGACGACCATAACCGATATTAACGCACCAAAGACCCGCCATAGCATCAAGTAATTTATTACCTTTATCATCATAAATATAAACACCTTCTGCATGTGTTATTTCGCGAGGATTAATTTCATGCAATTCTTTGCTATCGCTAAATGGGTGAATATGATGTTGGTTATCTAATGCTTGTATCTTTGATGTCATAAAATTTCAACCTAAACTGTAGTGAGTAAATAATGGCGTTCCCATGAGGAAATCACACTTTTATAATTGTCATAATCGGCACGTCTTGTTGCAATAAAGCCCGTCACAAAACTTTCACCTAAATAATGTTTAATTTTGTCGCTTTGCTCCATTTGCTGCATGGCTGCTTCGATATTAATCGGTAAATTTTTATTGATGGTATTGTTGGCCTTACCTGTTACTTCATTAGCGGGCGATATTTTTTCCATCATACCGATATATCCACAAATCAGTGTTGCTGCAATGGCAAGGTAAGGGTTAGCATCAGCGCCAGGGATTCTGTTTTCAACGCGCTTGGCATGATCTGGTGCATCAGGGATACGTAAACCAACCGTGCGGTTTTCAATACCCCACTCTAAATTAACTGGCGTGGCAGAATCCGCTAAAAAACGTCGATACGAATTAATGTTTGGGGCAAACATCAGCATAAGTTGAGGAATAAAGGTCTGCAGTCCGCCTAAATAATGCATAAAGTTTTGGCTAAATTCAGTACTTTGTTCACAAGAGCCGGCAAATATATTTTTACCGGTAGATTTTTCTACAATGCTTTGATGAATGTGCATAGCGCTGCCAGGTTGCCCTGTAATTGGTTTCGCCATAAAAGTAGCTGTCATGCCATGCTTGTTAGCCGCAGCTTTTACCGTGCGCTTAAAAACAATAACTTGATCAGCTAAAGATAACGGATCGCCATGATCAAAATTAAATTCAAATTGAGCCTTGCCCTCTTCATGAACAACTACATCAATAGCTAAGTTTTGTTGCGCTGACCATTCATAGATATCAGTCATTACAGGTTCAAATTCGGTAATGGCATCAATACCAAATGACTGTCTGCCTGCCTCTGAACGACCTGAGTTACCTAAAGGGGTGGTTAATGGCTGGCTTGAATCCGTACTAGACAGTGTAAAATACAACTCCATTTCAGGGGCAACTACGGCTTTCCAACCTTGGTCGTCATACAGTTTCATGACTTTTTTCAGTAAATCACGAGGAGATTGCTCCACCGGCTTTAAGGTTTTTTGATCAATACAATTATGAATGATCATTGCGGTGGGTTCTTTCGCCCAAGGCACCATATAGCAAGCATTTTCATCTGGCTCTAGCAGCATATCAATATCGCGAGGATCAGCTAAAGTATATAAAAACTCGTCAGCAGCTAAATCGCCAGTCGCTGACATTAATAAAATAGTTTCACCTAAACGGCTACCGCCTTCTTCAATAAATTTTTGTACTGGGTATATTTTTCCACGTGCAATGCCAGTGTGATCAGTGATCACACATTGCACGTATTTAACATTATGTTCAGCGAGCCATTGTTTAATTTTGTCCATTATAAAACCTCTATACATTTTTTTTGCTGATTAACTTGTAGAGCAACTTGCTGATTAACTTTTAAAGACTGCCTTACTTTGCAAGCACGTCCAAAAGCAGCAAAGAGCTTAGCGTTTTTGTTATTTTGCATGACTTTCCATTCAGGGTGCCACTGCACTGCCATTGAAAATGCTTTAGCATCGATAACAGAAAACGCTTCGCATAAACCATCTTCACTTACCGCTTCTACTGCTAAATTATCAGCTAACCTATCCACACCTTGCGTATGTAAGGAGTTGACATTCATTTCGTTGGCAACAACTATTTTTGATAGTTGACCCAATGGCGTTACCATGACTTTATGGCTATCTTCGTATTGGTCATCTAATGAAAGGTTTTTATTCTCTCGGTGTTCTTGAAAAACATCATGCTCATGAAGCTTTTGATGTAAAGAGCCGCCAAAAGCGACATTCATTTCTTGAAAGCCTCGACAAATACCAAATATAGGTACGCCTGATGCAACAGCTTGTTTAATTAGGCCAAAACTGGTTTGGTCTCGAGCAATATCTAGTTTGGTTTCATTTGGTGCTGCCGCCTCTTGATAGTTCAAGGGATCGACCATGGAATAGCCACCAGGCAATAATATGCCATCGACTAAGTTTAATAACTGGAGAAAATTTGTTTGACTGGCAATGGCAGGAATCAGAATAGGCACACAATTAGCGGCCTGAATAACCGCTTGAATGTATTTATTTCCCGACATATGAAAAGGATGCGGCCCAACATGTTCATGGTCACATAATATGCCAACTACGGGTAAGTTAATTTCGCTCATAAATTCCTTTGCTAATTACTACTGTTCGTTATAACGAACAGTAGCACACTAAAATATTGAACGCCTAATAAATTTCATAATTTAAAAAAACTTTAACTCTCGCCAACTTTTGAGCAGATCGATTCAAGCCAGATTCATTCATTAATTTATCTGTATTATTCGCAGAAAAATATTCACTAAACAATGTGGTTACTGGTTGTTCTAAAAAGTATACATGCTACCTAAAATACATTTAAACATAATATTTTCATGTAGTTAAAAATATAAAGCTAGATACTCTATCTTGATTTTGGACAACTAAAAACTAGCTATCGGTTATAAGACACAAGCTAACTATGCATCATATTATGAATAGCTAAAGCGAATTAAACCTGCTGATTTTTAGTCACAGAAAATGTTTTTATATAAAGGTAATGCGAAATAATGACTTAATAAATAAGCACATAAAACCTTAATAATGGGGGGAATTAAGATTTCATGCGCTATTTATCAAACTTGAAATTACACTGGCAAGTTACTTACTAGCAAGGTCTTCAAATAGGCGAACAAAGCTTGCTAGGCCTTCTTCAACGATTTCATCGCTAATCGTTAACGCGGGTAAAAAACGAATAACATTGCCATAAAAACCACAAGCTAATAATACCAAGCCATAGTTTGCAGCATTCGCAATAATGGCTTGTGTTAATGCCGTATTAGGTTGCTCGGCATCACCGTTTTTAACTAACTCGATGGCTATCATAGAGCCTTTGTTTCGAACATCTAATATTAGCTCAGGATATTGGCCTTGTAACTGAGTAAGGTTTGCATTAAACAATGCTCCAATTTCATTTGAACGTTGAACAAGGTTTTCTTCTTCAATAATCTCTAAAACGGCTAATGCCGCTGCACATGCCACAGGAGATCCGCCGTAAGTACCACCAAGGCCACCAGGTAAAGGTGCATCCATGATTTCACTTTTTCCAACAACGGCGGCAATAGGAAAACCACCAGCAATACCTTTCGCCATGGTGATAAGATCAGGTTCAACACCTGAATATTCAATATTGAACATTTTACCCGTACGACCAAAGCCTGTTTGTATTTCATCAGCAATGAGTACAATACCGTGCTCGTCACAAATTTTACGTAAAGCGACTAAAAACTCAGTAGGTGCAGCATAAAAACCACCCTCACCTTGTACTGGCTCAATAATAATAGCCGCTACATCACTTGGTGCAATATCGACTTTGAATAAGTTTTCAAGTGCTTTAAGAGAGCTTTTCACCGACACATCATGGCAATCCATAGGAAAAGGTGCATGAAAAATATCACCTGGGAATGGACCAAATAAGTGTTTATAAGGAGAAATTTTACCTGTTAACGCCATAGTTAAATTAGTACGACCATGGAAACCACCATTAAAGGCAATAACACCACGACGCCCAGTATGAGCACGAGCGATTTTTACACAGTTCTCAACGGCTTCAGCACCAGTAGAGACAAAAATTGCTTTTTTCGCTGATGGGCCAGGTGCTATAGCCGTTAATTTTTCAGCTAACTCTACGGCAACTTCATATGGATTTACCATCACACAAGTGTGACTAAATTTATCAACTTGCGCTTTAACGGCTTCAATAATTTTGGGGTGGCTATGACCCGTGTTAGAAACAGCAATACCTGCGCCAAAGTCAATATAACGCTTACCTTCAACGTCCCATATTTCTGCATTTTTTGCATGGTCTACATAGACTGGATAAACATTGCCTTGACCACGAGCAATAACTTGGGTTTTTCTCGCTTGTAATTTTTCATTTGTCATTGTACTTACCTAACTCTGTTATTTTGATAGTGTGCTAAATGCATAGCTCAATATAGTTAAAGACGGTTATTTATCTAAACCGCCCATACATAAATATTTAATTTCTAAATAGTCATCTAAGCCATATTTAGAGCCTTCACGACCACTACCCGACTGTTTCATGCCACCAAATGGCGCTGCAGCGTTAGAGATAATGCCTTCGTTGATACCAATCATGCCGTACTCTAAGCTTTCACCTACACGCCAAATTGTGCCAATATCACGAGAATAAAAATAGGCCGCTAAGCCAAATTCAGTGTCATTGGCCATAGCAATAACTTCGTCCTCTGTTTCAAACGAGATAATAGGAGAAACAGGGCCAAAAATTTCATTTTGTGCAATCGGCATATCATTAGTTACATTACTTAAAATAGTAGGCTGGTAAAAGTTTTCACCGGCAGGGTCTTGCTTGCCACCAATAACAACTTTTGCGCCTGCAGCAATGGAGTCATTAACGAGTTTTGTTACATCATTCACGGCTTTATTAGATATCATTGGGCCAATATTGACCCCTTCATTCAAGCCATTACCTAACGCTAAAGCTTTAACCTCAGCAGTGAATTTCTCAGTGAATTCTGCAAGTACTGAACTTTGAACAAAAATGCGATTAGTACATACACATGTTTGACCCGCATTGCGATATTTTGAAGCTAGTGCGCCTTGCACAGCAGCATCAATGTCAGCGTCAGCAAAAACAATAAAAGGTGCATTTCCACCCAATTCCATTGATACTTTTTTTACTGTGGTAGCACATTGCTTAAGTAAAGTTTTACCTACTGGTGTAGAGCCAGTAAAGGTAAACTTAGCTACATCTGGATGTTGTGTTAATACTTTGCCCATGCCACTGGCATCGTCACCAACAACAACATTAAATACGCCAGCAGGAATGCCCGCACGCTCAGCGAGTTCGGCCATTGCCAGTGCTGAAAGTGGTGTTTGTGTTGCCGGGCGTACCACAAATGTACAACCTGCAGCTAATGCCGCAGCTGCTTTTCTTGCGATCATGGCATTTGGAAAGTTCCATGGAGTAATAGAAGCTACAACACCGACAGGTTGTTTAATTACCAAAACTCGCTTGTCACTTGATGGTCCAGGAATAGTATCGCCATATACGCGCTTACCTTCTTCAGCAAACCATTCAATAAATGCAGCACCGTAAGCAATTTCACCTTTAGCTTCAGCAAGTGGTTTGCCTTGTTCTAGGGTTAATATGCGACCTAAATCATCTTGATGTTGCATCATCAAGTTAAACCAGTTACGCATTAAACTAGCACGTTCATTAGCCGATTTTGATGACCATGATTTTAATGCACCTTTAGCGGCATTAACGGCTAATTCGGTTTCAATAACACCAGCATTACTTATTGTCGCAACTTCACTACCGTCGACGGGATTAGTAACAGTGATTTGAGTTTCACTGCTATGCCAACTGCCATTAATGTAAGAAAAGTTTTTAACTAACTGACTATCTTTTAAACCAAGTTCTGGATGATTTTGCATATTAAGCTCCAATTAAATCTATTTTATCTATTGAATAACAATTCAAACCCTTGTTAAATACAAAACATTAAACGTTTAGTTTTAACTTTACCAAACATTATGGTGGCACATGTCGATAAGTTCAATCATTCCAAAGCCAGTAACTGAATATGATTTACGATTACTGCGTATATTTACTTCTGTAGTTGAACATGGGGGATTTTCAGCGGCAGAAAAAGCATTGGGTATAACTCGTTCTACTATTAGTGTTCATATGTCGAATTTAGAAACGCGCATGAAACTAAAACTTTGTTTACGCGGTAGAGGCGGATTTTCACTCACTGAAGATGGTCAACTAGTTTATCGAGCCGTGATCTCGCTATTAGACTCACTCAACGATTTTTCACTGTTAGTCGGTACCTTAGGTAAAGAATTAAGTGGTGAGTTGGTTATTTTATGTGCCGATTTATTGGATAAAAATAGACAAAGAAAACTCGCACAAGTAATTGAATCAGTATCGAACAGCTCTCCTAACCTGCATATTGTATTAGACGGCGATTCAATTTCGAATATTGAAAAGCTATTACTCCGAGATAAAGCCCATATTGCGATATTTCCGGGGTATCAACAAATAGAAGGATTAGATTATATACCTTTATCTAGCGAGCCTATTTTCTTGTGCTGTGGGAAAAAACATCCGTTTTTTAATAAAGTTGATACGCAAATAAGTCATCATGATTTAGCGACAACTGCGGCTATTCATCCTGGAATTGATATAGATATTGACGGAAGGGAACAATTACAACAGCTGAATTTATCAGCGAGGGCTTATCAATTTGATACCCGAAAAACGATGATCCTATCAGGAAAATATATTGGCTTTATGCCACAAAGATATATTCAACAAGAATTAAATACTGGTGATATGCGCATTATTCAACCAAGTACACGGACATATCAATTTAATTTATCACTAGTAAATAAGAAAACACCGAGAGAACCGACCAAAGTGGAATTATTGCGCTCTGCCTTTAATTCAGCGTTTAATTTGGCAAGCTAATACTGAGATTGGCATTACCCAAAGTCGATTATATCAATTCTTCATTCAATATTGAGTGTATAACTTAAAAAGCGTATTCAATTGAGGGTGGTAAAAATTTTATTTAAACAAAAAATTAGGGCCGCTGTTGAATAAGGAAATATAACAATCCTTATTTAACAGCGGCCCTAATTGATTTAGCTTACGTCAACGTGATTAGTTATTAACTTTGAACAGGTTCATCCCAAGAAAGGTGATGATCACCTAAAACAACTAAATTTTCACTATTGATCAAACGTTGCGATGCGGTATAACCGAGTATGCTTTTAACAGTTTCATCTGGACGGCTAGAAATAATGGCTGTTTCATCCGACGAAAAGTTACACAATCCACGGGCGACTTCTTCGCCTTTTTCATCATAAATGTGCAATACATCAGCGCGTTCAAAGTTGCCATGAATAGAGACAACATCGTGACATGAAAACCCTTCATCACCACCAAATAATGCGTCTGCTACTTCCTGCTTAATAACTAAACTACCCGCCATTTGAAGACGGTCAGTCAACCAAATGTTCCAGGCAGAAGATGGCGATGAATGAGCAATACATTTAGTATGTTTACGCTCACCGTTTAGCACGCCTGTTACAGGTCTTTCCATGGTTCCTCTAGAAATAATGGTAGTACAACCTGCATTCTGAGCCATGTTGGCCGCTTGCAGTTTTGTTAGCATACCACCTGTTCCTAAAGAACTTGTACCACTTGCAGCTTCCATATAACTACTAACATCTTCGATAGACTCAACGAAAATAGCACCTTCTTCTGAAGGGTCGCGGTCATAAACGCCATCGATACACGTTAGAATAAATAAATGCTCTGCACCGATCATCTGCGCGACTTTAGCGGCAAGTCTATCGTTGTCGCCAACACGAATTTCTTCGGTGGTAACGGTATCGTTTTCATTAACAATTGGCATAACGCCTTGTTTGATTAAACGATGAACCGTATTTTTAATATTGAGGAATCGACGTCTGTTTTCCAGATCATCGAGGGTAACCAGAACTTGAGCAATATCAAAACCATACTCCAATGCTATTTGCTTGTAAGCATGCATTAAAATAGGTTGTCCACAAGCAGCAGCGGCTTGTTTGTCTTGAACACTAGCGTTTTCAATTGCGCAGCCGATCGTGTTAAGACCTAGGGCTACCGAGCCAGAAGACGTGAGTACTACTTCGTAGCCTTGGTCTCGTAGCGTAGATATATCGCTTAGTAAGCCATGCATAAAAGCAAAGCTCGGGGTTAAATTTTTAACATTTGCTAAAAGGCTCGAGCCGACTTTAATGACTATGCGAGGTTTGTTTCGAGGTGTTTTTTCTGATTTTGGTTGCTCTAATGTGGGCAAAATGACTCCGTACTTTGATTAATTAAAATAAATAACTGCGCTAGCGATAACAATACTATGTTGAAGGAGCTACAATTATTTTCTGGAAATTTTCTCTAAATCTCATGTCGAATAATAACTAAGTTATTTACAATAAGTTCAATTTAACCGCTAAAATTCAGAACAAAAACAAGCAAAAAACTTGCAGAAGTCTTGAAAAATAAATGTTATTAATTGACAGCAATCGACAAATGAGTGAAGAGATCATATACTAATTACCCTTTTTTTTCAATTGAACTTAAAACCATCGCTTTAAAATTTGGATTTTTAAGGTTTCAATAAAGTTTACCTTTAGCCGCTGCAAATGATTTGCACGGTATAAAAAGTACACTATAAACAATAGGAGATTTATGTCTTTACTTATGATTGGTTGTGGAAAAATGGGCGGTTCATTACTGACTCGCTGGGCAACCTCTACAGATCACAAAATCACTATCATTAATCCTTCATTAGTCAAAGCACCTAGTGGTGTTAAAGTTACACAAACCATTGAAGAGCTTGCTGGGCAACGTTTCGATATCATTGTTATTGCAATTAAACCGCAACTTATCGCACAAGTACTGCCGGCTTACCGACCCTATTTTTCAAATAATGCTTGTGTTATTTCTATTGCCGCTGGTTACTCAGTTGCCTCTATAGAACAACTGATTGGTGAACACGCTATAATTCGCATGATGCCAAATTTACCAGCACAAATTGGCCACGGCGTCAGCGCACTTTATGCCAATTCAAGCTGCAGTAAAACCCAGATAGAAACAGCGAAACTTTTGGCTGATGCGATTGGATATACGCATTTAGCTAATAGCGAAGACGAATTAGACCGAGTAACAGCCGTTGCAGGAAGCGGGCCTGGTTATGCTTTCGAGCTAGCACGTTGTTGGATAGAGTCTGCAATGAACTTAGGCTTTTCACCTCAAGCAGCAAAAGCATTAGTCCTTAACACTTTAGGTGGTTCCATTGAACTAGCAATGAGCAGTGATAAAAATGTAACAAGTTTGCGAGACTCGGTAATCAGTAAAAATGGTACAACCGAAGCAGGTTTACAAGCACTCATGAAAGACTCTACGTTAAATACACTAATGGAATCGACAGTTGTAGCGGCATACGAACGCGCAGTTGCCTTACGTTAGCGATTGATAAATATCACGTTTGTATGGTCACGTGTTTAAAAAACCAACCATTATTATAATATTCTAAATAGTATGCCAATAAGCCATACTGTTAATTTATGTAGACTGGACTTTTACTATTGTTTTTAATATTTTTTTAGTATAAATATTATTCATCAAACAACAAAAGTTAACCTAATTCAAACAGATTGAATTTGACCAAACAGTTTACAAATAATCGAAAAAAGAAACAGGAAAATCATTTATGTCAAACAGCAAAAATACCGATATTGAAACGATGGTCATAAACCTTGGTAAGCAAGCAAAGTTAGCGGCAAAAGTGCTTGCAAGTGCAACCACGGAACAAAAAAACCAAGCGTTAACCGTTGCAGCAGATGCCCTTCGCCAAAATACACCGGCATTGTTAGAAGCGAATGCACTAGATGTTTTAAGTGTATTGCAAGCAGGTAAAGCCGAGTCTTTTGTTGATCGATTAAAGCTCACACCTGAAAGAATTGAAGCAATGGCTGTTGCTTTAGAAGATATCGCAAAATTACCAGATCCAGTTGGCCGCTCTTTAGCTGAATTTGACCGTCCTAATGGCCTTAAAATTACCCGTGTATCAACCCCGATTGGTGTTATTGGCATGATTTACGAGTCACGTCCTAATGTTGGCGCCGACGCAGGTGCTTTATGTTTGAAGTCAGGTAATAGTGTTATTTTACGCGGTGGCTCTGAAAGCCTTAACTCTACCCGTATAATTGTAGATTGTATGGCGACAGGCCTGCGAGCTGCTAATTTACCAGCAACATGTATACAACTGGTTGATACCGATGATCGCTCTGCCGTTGCTGCATTATTGCGCTGTGCAGAATATGTAGATTTAGTTATTCCTCGCGGTGGTCGCGGACTCGTTGAGCTCGTTCGAAATGAAGCTCAAGTACCAACACTGTTACATTTAGATGGCAACAACCACATATATATCGATAAAGATGCTGATTTAGCCAAAGCACTGAGTGTCGTTAACAATGCTAAACTGCGCAGAACAGGTGTCTGTGGTGCGACTGAAAGTCTGGTTGTAGACCAAGCAATAGCTGCTGAGTTTTTACCCCAACTTGTTAACACCTTAAAAGATTGTGAAATTAGAGGTGATAAAGCGGCACAAGCTTGTGATGAACGAATTATCGCAGCTAATGACGCTGACTGGGACACTGAATATCTAGATGCTATTTTATCGGTAAAAGTGGTATCAGGCTTAGAAGAAGCGCTTAATTTTATTGACGATCATTCTTCAAAACATACCGATGCCATTATTACTGAAAACGCAGATACAGCCGAAGTATTTATGCGCGCTGTTGATTCAGCGGTAGTCATGCATAATGCATCAACCCAGTTTGCCGATGGTGGAGAGTTTGGAATGGGCGCTGAAATAGGTATAGCTACAGGTAAAATACATGCACGTGGCCCAGTAGGTTTAGAGCAATTAACAATATTTAAATATCGTGTAGCAGGCCAAGGACAAATTCGCCCTTAACCTATTACTGATATTATGATTGAAATAAAGATATAAAACGGAAACGGACGTTGGTGATAACTCACTGCGTTTTCCGTTAATTTTAATCAACACTTAGCCAGTTTAAATGCTCAGTGTAATATTTAAAACAAGTCATAAATATACGGGTTAATCATTACTTCAACCAAGTTAATGATTAACCCGTATTCATTTCTAATTCCACTTTTCCCTGAAAAACCCATCAATTCCTAAATGATTTACATAATATATAAGATCAAAGACAACTAATCGTTAAAAACCCTTTGCTAACGAGTGTGAACTAGGTAAGCTCAAACCAAAGCATTAACCACAATAATAATTATCATTTATGAGTAATATTAGAGATTCATTTCATTCGCGAATAGGTTTCGTTCTAGCCGCGGCAGGCTCAGCAATTGGATTAGGTAACATTTGGGGTTTTCCAACCCAAGCAGCAAATAATGGCGGTGGTGCATTTTTGTTTGTTTACCTTATTGTCACCATATTGTTAGCATTTCCTGCATTGTATGCTGAAGTATATATTGGTAACCAAGCACAAAAAAATCCTGTTTCTGCATTGGAAGATGCCTGTAAAAATACCGTTCCTAATCTTGGTAAATATGCTGGTTTGATTGGTTTGTGCGGTGCAATCATGATGCTTAGCTTCTATACTATTGTTGCTGGTTGGATGCTCTCGCATGCAATATCACCTATGGCAGAATTACTGGGTTATCATGAAACGTCACAATGGTTAGCTACCTCAAGTACCCTGCGCAATTTAATGTTTACACCAATATTTATTTTACTTGGTGCTGCCATTATTCATCAAGGCGTTAACGCCGGCATCGAGAAATGGTCAGCACGATTAATGCCTGTTTTATTAATAATGTTGGTGTCGTTAATCATTTATATATTGCAACAACCCGGTGCAGAAAAAGGCTTAAGAACCTATTTAATTCCTGACTTTACTCAAGTAACAAACCCCAAATTAATTATATCGGCAATGGGACAAGCCTTCTTCTCGCTTTCTATCGGTGTAGGGGGCATGATGATTTACGGCTCTTACATGAAAAAAGATCGTGATATTGGCAAACTCGCTATTTCAATCACCGCGCTCGATACTTTTATTGCATTTATGGCCGGATTATTAATTATTCCGGCTCTTTATGTTGCAGAAGCTGCTGGACAACAAGTATTTCAAGGCGATAAGTTAATTGGCGAAGGTCAGCTAATATTCAATATATTACCCGAGCTTTTCAATTCAATGGGCAATATTGGCATGCTAGTGTCGATTAGTTTTTTCTCGTTATTATCAATTGCTGCACTTACCTCAACAATCTCCTCAACGGAAGTGCCTGTCGCTTATCTTGTTGAAGATAAAAAGTTTACACGCCACAAAGCGACTTGGTTAGTATCTGCTATTGTATTAGCCGCGAGCATGACATTAATTGCATTTTTCGATAGTCTTTTTGGCTTGGTTATTCGCTTGCTCACGACTATTTTACAACCACTTAGCTGTCTATTTTACTTTATTGTTGTCGGTTGGTTATGGAAGCGTGGCAATAAACTACGAGATGTATCTTTGCAAGAAGGTAGAAAATGGTTACCAATATGGGGAAATTATTTACGTTTTGTTTGCCCACTCTTGCTAACTATTGTTTTTATTAATGTGGCAATTTTAAACTAGCAACCGATTAATTAACTCAGTTAAAAGCTTATTAAAAACAATTAAGCTCCATAAATTGTTTTCTAGTTAACCACTTAAATGTCTGCATGTCTGCATGATAACGAATAAGCCCACGATAATGATATTATCCTGGGCTTTTTTATGACGAATACTACTCTATATAAAAAATATTTTGGCTACATTGCAGCATATTGAGTTATCAGAAGGAGTAACAATCAATGCTACTTCACAAATGAAACCTTAACGGTTTTAGTTATTTAAAAATTTATTCACTCACATTATTACGACCAGATTTTTTCGCTCGATAGAGTGCTTGATCTGCTAACTTCAACGTTTGCTCAAAAGTTAACTTTGATGTTCTTGCGGCAAGTCCTATCGATATAGTGACACTAACGGTTTTAACTTGGTTGCTTTTCTTATGAGATCGTGCCTCTTTAGTTTTACGCTGTTCTTGACGAATAACTATTTTATAATCTTCCACCGCTTGCCTAACAGCCTCTAAAGCAGGGAGAGATTGTTCAATATTCTTACCCGGAAACACAATAGTAAATTCTTCACCACCATAGCGAAAAACCTTCCCAGAGCCTTTTACTTGAGCCAACTTACTCGCCACCAACTTCAACACTTGATCGCCAATATCATGACCGTAGGTATCGTTAAACTTTTTAAAGTGATCTATGTCTAGCATGGCAAGCGTGTACTTTCGCCCTAACGACAAAGACAATTGATTAAGTGCTCGGCGCGACGGCAAAGTGGTTAATTCATCTCGATAAGCTAAGAAATATGAGTCAACCACTATGGCAAAAAGGTAATGCATTAACATTAAGGTTAATAACACACTCCAAGGTAATGTCACTAACTGATAATATTGCCCAAGCCAAATACAAAAGCTGGTTAACAATGCTGTCGTTACTAAGCTTTTTTCTTTTATAAAGCGCCAGAGTAATAAGAAAGAGAACAGCATTAAAGGTAACTCTACCGTGAGATACTTTAACCAAGGTTTAAAGTGCTCGATATGGGTTAATTTTATAATTAATATATCCGCGGTATCTAACCAAACGAAACTAATAAGGCCAACACATATAATAAGAATACAACGATAGAAACCATGAATTGACAACAACCCTCGGTCTTTAACAACACTTAACATCGACAGCACGCCTGCGCCAGAAAGCACTAACCATTGTCCATGAGAAAACACCCATGACTGCCAAGGTAGCGATTGCTCAAGCGTAATATAAAAGAGTAAAAGTGTGATAGCGGCTAACGCGAGTCGGCTGCGATTAAAATAGCTAGCGAGTAAAATACTAATGGCAAACACGCCATAAAGCACTTGTTCAATAAGGTTTATTTTCACAAACCAATAACGTTGAAATTCACTGACAAACATGAAAATAACAAAAAAGACAATGAAACTAATAATGCTGCTTCTAAAACCGCTGAAAAACTGAATCAAGCGAAACTCCAAAATACAAAGTCGACAAAGCTGACTTTTTTATGCTGCAAAACCAGCAACAAAATTTATAATAAAAAATGAGTTTTGGTTAATCGCAATAAAGGCCATTTCGATCTTAGGCTTTTAATCGGCGGATATTCCAACACTCTGTTCTTTTTCTTCTTGTTTTAATTCTACCTGCTCTATTTTTTCAAAACGACTACTAATTTTATCTGCCGAAGTATGAATTTGTTTTACGTCACTTGCGGCCTGATCTATGTGTTTTGCTAAATTAGCAAAACGGCCTTTAAAACGTGAAAAATCAGTAGAAAGATGAGACAAATGCGCTTGAATCACATGAATTTGTTTACGGGTGGCTTCATCTTTTAATACCGAACGTGCCGTGGTTAAAATAGCCATTAAAGTGGTTGGTGAAGCTAACCACACGCGCTTTTTGTTAGCATAGTCAACGAGATCGCTGTGGTGGGCATGTATCTCTGCGAAAATGGCTTCAGCAGGAATAAACATTACCGCACCATCAGCGGTTTCTTTTTCAATTAGGTATTTATCACTAATATCATTGATATGTTTTTTAATATCTAGCTTAAATTGTCGTTCTGCAGCTTTACGCTCAAATTCACCTAAGGTGTTGTCAGCCATTTTTTTATAACTTTCGAGAGGGAATTTAGAGTCTACAACAACATTACCTGTTGGCTTAGGTAGAAATAGAATACAGTCGGCAATTTTACCATTTGATAAGGTGTGCTGTAGCGCAAAATGTTGCTCAGGTAACACATTTCGAATTAAAGCATTTAGTTGTACTTCGCCAAAGGCACCACGCGAACGTTTGTCTGACAACACTTCCTGTAAACTCACCACATTGGAAGAAAGCTCGGTGATTTTTTTCTGTGCATCATCAATTAAAGCTAAACGTTGGAGAATATCGTTAAATGTTTTGGTGGTCTTTTCAAAGCCATCCGCTAAGCGCTTCTCTACCTGACCACTAATATCTTTTAATCGATTATCTGTTGATACGGTTAAATCATCAATTCGTTTCGCCATTTGTTCACTAGACAAATGCAGCGATTTAGCCATTTCTTCTCGACCTAGCTTAGATGTGGCGGTTAGTTGCGTCGTGAGCTGCTCTGTGGCATTACGTTGATTATTGCTAAACGTAACATGATGTTCATATAACGTTTTTTTAAGCTGTTCATTATGGCTGTACAATTGTTGTGCTTGTTTTTCGCCTTGCTCACCATGTTGACGTAATAACTTTAATTTAAAATCCGAAATTTGCTGCTCAAAGTAGGTTTTTAGTTCACTTTGCTGAGTAGCTAATTGCTGATGATTAAAGTTTAATTGTTGCTGCAATTGCTGTTGATTACTGGCATTAACTTCGTAGCTTAAGTTTACTTTTTCTATCAGTTGTTGCAAAAGTTGCTGCTGAGCTTCAAATGAATTGTGGTTAGTTTTTATTTTTTTAAACAAAAACAACACAATAATGACTACGCTTAACAGTAACACTAGCGCAACTAAAATTAAGGTAGGGAAGTTTTCTAAGGCTAACCAGGGAGAATTAACTATTGAATTCATTACATTGCCAAACACTGTAAGTATGAACAGTTATTAAAGCATACTTTATTGATAAGGTTAATAGTTATTTACTTTACGCCGTGTAGGCACTGAAATAGTTTAGCTAACTTTATTTCAGTTATTGTTATAAATAAGCGATATAAAAAAACGCCCATAATGAGCGTTTTATCTATACTAAATAGCTAAATTAAAAGTTACTTAGCTTTTAACTTGCTATCAAGCTCTTCAATTTTTGCTTGCCAAATTGCTGGGCCTGTTACATGTGCTGACTCACCTAAGCTATCAACAGCAACCGTTACCGGCATATCTTCAACAACAAATTCATAAATGGCTTCCATTCCCATGTCTTCAAAAGCGACAACTCTTGCTTTCTTTATCGCTTTAGAAACCAAATAAGCAGCTCCACCAACGGCCATCAAATAAACCGATTTGTGGTTTTTAATACATTCGACAGTTTCTGGGCCACGTTCAGCTTTACCTATGGTGCCAAGTAAGCCAGTTTCAGAAAGCATCATTTCTGTGAATTTATCCATACGTGTTGCTGTTGTAGGACCTGCTGGTCCTACGGCTTCATCACCGATGGCATCAACTGGGCCAACGTAATAAATAAATTTATCAGTAAAATCAACTGGTAGCTTTTCGCCAGCCGCTAACATTTCTTGAATACGTTTATGAGCAGCGTCACGGCCAGTTAAAATTGTACCGCTAAGCAATACTGTTTCACCGGTTTTCCATTCACCAATATCAGCTTTTGATAGTTCATCAACATTAACACGACGAACATTTTCGCCCACTTCCCAAGTAATTTCAGGCCAGTCTTCTAATTTAGGTGGTGTTAAGTCTGCAGGACCTGAGCCATCAAGGTGAAAATGTACATGGCGAGTTGCGGCACAGTTTGGGATCATAACAACAGGTTTTGATGCCGCATGCGTTGGCACTGACATAATTTTAATATCAACAACGGTTGTTAAACCGCCAAGACCTTGAGCACCGATACCTAGTTTATTTACGCGGTCATAAATTTCTAAACGCAATTCTTCTTCTGCATTTTCAGGACCACGGTCGATAAGCTCTTGAATATTTACCGGTTCCATCAAGCTTTCTTTAGCTAAAACACCGGCTTTTTCGGCCGTACCACCAATACCTATACCTAACATACCCGGTGGACACCAACCCGCGCCCATTGTAGGTAAGGTTTTAACAACCCAGTCTGCAATAGAGTCACTTGGGTTTAACATCGCCATTTTAGCTTTATTTTCGCTACCGCCGCCTTTAGCCGCTATCATTACATCGATTTGGTCACCTGGTACCATTTCAATATGAACAACGGCAGGAGTATTATCTTTAGTGTTAATTCGTTTGCCAGCAGGGTCAGAAACAATTGATGCACGTAGTGGATTATCAGGATTAAGATAAGCTCGACGAGTACCTTCATCGACCATTTGTTGCACTGTCATGTCGGTGTTATCCCACTGTACAGCCATCCCTACTTTTACAAAGCAGGTAACAATGCCGGTATCTTGACATATAGGTCGTTTACCATGAGCTGACATACGAGAGTTAATTAAAATTTGCGCAATGGCATCTTTAGCTGCCTGACTTTCTTCTTTATGATAAGCCTTTTCAAGCGCTTGAATAAAGTCTAACGGATGGTAATAAGAAATATATTGCAATGCATCTGCAACACTTTCGATTAAATCTTGTTGTTTAATAATAGCCATAACGGTCTCTTTTTGTTAATTGGGCGAGAGAAGAGTTGAAAGTTATAAATTTGCCGATATCATACCTTGCTTGTTAAATAGCTACCAGTATCAAATAGTCTAATAAATTACATCATATAACCCTGAAGTGATTTAAACATGGTCATTAAGCCAATGGTAATGGCATTAGGTATAATGACTAAACATAAATTGTGTGAGAATACTTTGCCAACTAATTCAGTAAAACAACTATCAAGTTCATTAACAGCTAAATTATTTACCCATGAATTAGCGTTTTGTAGCCAATCTCTGTTTTCTGCAATTGCCGAACAACCTTGGGCAATGTGGTTAGATTCGTGTGAAAGTCAGCACATTGATAGCCGTTATGACATTTTAGTTTGGCAACCTACGATAACATTGACCACCAATGGCAAAATCACCACCGTCAAAAACATTCAAGACAATAGCCAATATAACAGTGAAGAAGACCCACTATTACTATTAAAGCGTGAACAACAAGTCAGTTTTGAAAATATAATTTTAACACCCCAAGAACTGCCATTTAAAGGCGGGGCTCTTGGTTATTTCGCATACGATCTAGGCAAACGTTTCGAAGTAATACAACAACAAAATAATAAAGATATTGATATACCTGAAATGGCGGTAGGTATTTATCATCAAGCCTTAATTTTTGACCGAAAATTACAGCAAGTTTGGATGTTATGTCTCGATAATAAAAGAGCCGAAATCACCCAGTTTTTTAACTTAGCAATAAAACAAACACACCAACAAAGTACTCAGGACAACGCTGCCTCTTTAGTAAATAAAAATATAAAGCAAAATAATTTCAAGCTTACAACGCCTTGGCAATCAAATATGAGTCAAGAGCAGTATCACGATAAATTTCAGCAAGTTCAAAACTATTTACTTTCTGGTGATTGTTATCAAATCAATTTAGCACAGCGTTTCACAGCCCAATACACCGGCAATGAGTTTCAAGCATATTGCGCCCTTCGACACGAAAACAAAGCGCCCTTTTCCGCATTTTTACGTTTTGATAGCAATGCGGTTTTAAGTATTTCACCTGAGCGTTTCTTGCAATTAGTTGATAAAAAAGTACAAAGTAAACCGATTAAAGGTACACGTCCTCGCAGTGATAATGCCACGTTAGATCAAGCTAATGCTGATGAACTGAAGCAAGCAAGTAAGGACAAAGCAGAAAACCTGATGATTGTTGATTTATTGCGTAACGACATAAGCCGAGTTTGTGTGCCTGGCACAGTAAAAGTACCAGCGTTATTTGCTATTGAAAGCTTCCCTGCAGTACATCATTTAGTGAGTACAGTAGAAGGAGAAATAAATCCGATATACGATAGCAGTGACTTACTTCGTGCTGCGTTTCCAGGCGGCTCTATTACAGGTGCACCCAAAATTAGAGCAATGGATATCATTGAAGAATTAGAACCCCACCAACGCAGCGTTTATTGTGGCTCTATTGGATACTTGTCTGCTTGCGGTAATATGGATACGAGTATTACCATTCGTACCTTGGTTTGTCACAAACAACAAATACACTGCTGGGCCGGTGGTGGTGTAGTGATCGATTCAAACGTTGACAGCGAGTATCAAGAAACTTACGATAAAGTGAATAAAATTTTACCGGTATTAAGTAAACTCAACCTTTCTTGAATTGGTGACTCGGTTGTTTTGCACGAAAACCTCCCGTACCAATACCTTTTATAACGCAGCATGACTAAAGTGATTAAATTTGTATGACTAAAGAAGAATTTATTCAACGCTTTCAAATGCAGGTTTTACCTATATCAGTACATAAATTTCGCTATCAGCAACAATTAAAAAGTGCCGCGGTCTTGATCCCCATTTTAAGTAATAATAACCAGCTAGAAGTTGTGTTAACTAAACGGGCAAGCCACTTAACTCACCACCCGGGACAAATTAGTTTTCCGGGCGGAAAAGTTGAAAAATTTGATGCAAACTTTACAGCCACTGCATTGCGAGAAACACAAGAAGAAATAGGTCTACATGCTTCATGTATTGAAGTTATCGGCCAACTTAAGCCTTACCAAACCATTTCTGGTTATGAAATAACCCCCATTGTCGCTATGGTATCTAATCACAAGCGCTATCAAATTGACGAAAATGAAGTATCTGAAGTATTTCACGTACCTTTATCCCACTTCTTGCAACGCCAACACCATATTCAGCTGCCTGTTTATCATCATGGCGAACATCACAAAGTACACTTTATGCCCTATAATCAATATAATATTTGGGGTGCTACGGCTGCTATGCTGCATGATTTGAGTACGCTACTAGATAATAACAATTAACATTAGTATTGTTTTCATTCGTGTCGTTTCTTTTACAGTTTAATAAAAAATCTTAGCTATAATACACTAC
>NZ_JACGWF010000061.1:0-24727 GCF_014077595.1 Colwellia sp. 6M3
TATAGAATTTCATTGAGCTTTCTCCTTTTGGTATAGTCGCCTTGAAGTTTAGCTCAGTGCTAGACTTCGGGGAGAAGGCTCAATTAGTATCAAGCAAATGGTAATTCTTGCTTTCATCCACATCCGTAAATTGTGCCGTTGTGCCATTAATGGCGAGTTGTTGGATACCGTTTTCAAGTTCAATCGCATTTTCAGAAGTTATTCCGACTTCAGTAGCTGCATATAAATTATAACGTTCAAGCGCTGAGTTACCTGACCAAGAAACGGTAACAGTTCCATTTTCTCGACTTGCACTAATCGCTGAAATTTGAATCGGTTGCCAGTTAACACTAAGCGCATCGACTACTGCACTATTGCCTAAATTGTCTTCTACGATAAGTTCTATACGTAATGAACCGGCGACTTCATTGGCAAATTGTGGGTTAAAACCTGTGATTGTTGCTTGAAAATCTGGAGTACAATTATTCGAACATAAAACAAAGCTACGAGCAGCATTCGGCAAATATAGCGATACTTTATTCATTACATCAGTATCTGATGCTGTTATCCCAAAAGTTAAATTACCTTCAACATTACTCGTTGAGCTTGCAAGTCTGAGTGTGCCTATAGCATTTGAAAAGCTAGTACTAACCGTGCTGTTACTTTCGCTTTGCGTACCTGCAACTTTTTGGGGTACAGCTAGCGCTATGCCTGACTTTCCTGTTAAATCAAACGTTTGAGTATTAGAGGGTTGTGGTAAACTTATGACAGGGACGGAATCAATAGTTTCTTTTGCAGGTGCTGACTCACCGCCACCACAAGCTGTAAGGCCCAATAAAGTAATAATATATATACATCTATTAATATACATTTTTATAATCCTAATGTTTATGGGCGAATATTAAATGAGCCGTCAGCATTTACTGATGGGTTATTAATTTCTTGTAAGTTAAAACCACCAATAATTTCATCTAAACCGTTGGTAAAAGCAGCAAATATAATACCTTCCGCTTTATTATCACCGTGTGAAGCGAAATTAATGCCTAAATCAAGTTGGTCGATATTTATCAAACCTGAGTAAGCCGCAAACCACTCACCTTGGCTGTCTGTAAAACTTAACGAGCCACCCGGTACAGAAGCATTATCAAAATCTATGGTCATGTTCATAGAAAAATCACTTACTGGTCCTGCGCTCGATATCACCGTACTTTGGGTTACGTTGTTATAATCAATAGTGCCTGTGCGCTCTGCTAACAACTCTGCGACAGATGAACCATTAATTCCTAGCCATTCAGATTCATTATAAACATCGCTGTCAGTAAGGTTTTCATTATCAAGTGTATCGGAATCGACAGGGCTTACGCCTGAGTCTGCAATGGCTGTTTGGGGTGATTCATTTGTATCGTTTTCTTCATCTGTAGCATCAGGTGAAACATCTGAAAATCCTAAAGAAATGGTAGCAGGGGCTTGAGTCATACGTGTAATTTGACCTTGAGCGTTAACAGAGGCAAATGCGAAATCTTCTGAGCTACCAAGTGATAAAATACTTTGATCGTTTAATTCAACATCAATATTGCCGCTGTATACTGCTAAAAAAGTTTCTTCTCCAACCACTTCAACAGCAAAGTGTGTACCACGAATACCAATACTTCCTACCGGCGTTTTAACTTGATAATCACCACCAGACTTTTTAATGAGACCACTGATTGAGCGAAAACCACCGTTAACAACTTCGAGAGTTGCCGAGGCCTCACCTGCTTCTGGGTTATATTTATAATTGGTGATTAAAATTTCTGTATTTTCTTTTAAGGTAATTAAACCACCATCAGACATGCTGAACTGAGCTTTACTTTTATTGCCAGTAATAATTTTATCAGCACTGAATATTTGCGAGCGACGCTTAAGTTTGCGCGTTTCATTACTGTTTAAATCAAACGACTCTACGGTGCCCTTAGCTAAAATGGTTTTACCCGCTACATCACTTGCTAAAGCGGTATGTTGAGAACCCAAGACACAAATAAAAATGGTGCATAATAAACGAGTGCTAAATGCTTTGCTGCTGGTTAGATACTTTAATTTGTTCATCGTTTACCCCTAGAAGCTCATACGAGCAGATAAATTAATCTCAGCGCGTTGATATGAAAAAAGTGCAAGACTACTGTCTTTGTCTTGCATATTAGCACTTAATTGATATGTCCAATTCGAAGAATCATTATATTGAATTGACGAACTAAACAACCACAGGTCATCCTTCTGCTTTTCTAAGAAGAAAGGATGATCATACTGATAAGCTTGGTGTTGATAACTAATATTAGCCGTTGCTAGCCATTGTTGATTAATAGCAAAGTTAACCATGTAATTAATGGTGTTGGTATCTTTACTGTTATGCTGACTTTCGACAAATTCACTCTCTTCTTGAGAGTAGATTAGTGAGATAACATGTCGCCATTTTTGCATTAGATACTGAGTAGATATTTGAATTGAAGCATCATCGGTGTTTAAAAGTTTATTAATGTCATTTTTAGATTGTCCAACAAAAGCCTGTGTTGAAACCATCCATTGTTGATCAATAGTCTTACTTAAACCTAACGTGGCACCATATTGTGTACGGTAATATTCACCATCCAACCAAAGAGGTACTGCCCTAACACCAACATTAGTACTAAAGGCTTCAAAATCTTTATGATATTGCACGTTAGTTCGTAGCGTAAATCGGTTGAATTCTGAGTCATTATTAAAATTATGTAATTTACCGCTACCAAAAAAAGTTAATTTAGATGATTGCGTTAACGCCTTGCTACCTATTAACTGATAACCAAGTCCCAGATAACTATCACTGTTCTCTTTACTATTTTCCGATAGGATGATTTCTTGATCTAAAAACGGTAAATAAATATTATCTTCGCTAGTACCGGCATTTATATTGGAGTCATAGCCCAAACTGACATTAACAGATTGTTGAATGAATAATGATTGCTTATTTAGCGCTGCGTGTGACTGACGGTTTAAGTTCTCGGCTGACGCTTTAAGTTTAGGAGATATGGCATCGATATTAATTAACGATTGAGTAATATCATTGGAAGCATGATAATTTTTCATCAGATGATAAGTACGAGCGAGATAAAGCTGTGCATCTAACCACTGCGGTTTATTAGCAACGACACGTTCAAAAGCATACACCGCACGCTCATTCTCTTTTACTTGAAGCGCGGCAAGACCATAAAGAAAATCAAAGTCGACATCACCTAAGTGTTCATCTTCAAGGTTGGTTGCCAGTTGCCATGCACTGTTAGCATCATTCTCTTGAATTTTTTGTCTTAATTCAGCATAGGCACTGTTGTCTCTAAACGTTTTCGCATCAATAGCGTTACTGGTGAATAACAACAAGAAAGTAACTAATAAAACGTTCTTCACTCGACCATCCTTTTTATAAATATTATTATTACTTCATTCAAACTTATAAACCGTAGAAAAGCAATTAAATAATGCCTAAATTGATGATTATCAACACCATATACACGCTAAAACTTGATGAAGTTTACTGCTTCGACTATTAATAATTATTGTAAGGGCAATAAGCAAGATTGTACTGAATGCTTAGATAGCTAGATTTGGCGAGATATTTGTTATTTAACGTAAATACATTCGGGTATGGGGTAATAAAAATAGGGTTATCAACGCTATAAGTCACTAAGAACACGTTAGTGCCTATTAAAATTTACTCACAAATCTTCAGGTTAAAAACAAAAAAGCCAATGAACACAATAGAGTTCACTGGCTTAGATTAATCTTCAATAATAGAGGCTTTATTAATTATTTAACGCCGCTTTGCATGCGTCAGTAATTTTAGACCATTGTTCATTAGCAACCCATTCTGGATTAGCGATCCAAGTACCACCAACCGCAAAAACATTATTCAACGCTAAAAATTCATGTTGATTGGCTTGGTTAATTCCGCCTGTAGGACAAAACGAAATATCTTTAAAAACTGATCCCATCGCCTTCAAAAAAGGAGCGCCACCAGACAACGAAGCAGGAAATAACTTCACTTCACTATAACCAAACTCTTTAGCTAACAGAATATCAGAAGTATTAGATACACCTGGAAGCACGGGAACGGTACATTTTGCTAAATGTGTTAACAGGCTATTTGTAATGGTAGGCGTAATAATAAAATCACTACCGGCATCAATTGCTTGTTTTAAAATATCAGCATCTATAATAGTACCCGCGCCAACTTTTAGGGCTGGAAGCTCTTGCTTAATAGCTTTAATCACATCAAGTGATGCTTCTGTTCTTAATACAACTTCTACTAAGCCAATACCGGCAGCAGACATAGCCTTCGCTATTTCTAATCCTTGATTAACTGAGTCTGCCTGTATAATAGGGAGCAACTTTTGCTTTCCCATTAAAGTAGAGAATAATGTCATGAGTGTTCCTTTTGAACAATTTTATAAAATAGTTAAACTAAATGAAAATATACTGGCCAATAAGATTTAATAACTAATTCGCCATAAACTCTTGATAAGCGTCTTTATCTACAATTGCACCTTTGTGCTGTATAACAAAACCTGCGGCCTTTGAAGCTGAAGCGATTGACTCAGCAACCGAGTGCCCTTCAATGCGCGCACCAAGATAAACACCATTAAATGAATCACCCGCTGACGTTGTATCAACAACGTTCTTAACCGGGGTAATTGAGAAGTGAGTAACCTCACCATTAACAACCACTAAAATACCCTGCTCACCGTTTTTGATGACCAACTCATTTAAACCAAATTGTTGACAATATTCATTAACTTCTTCAGCTGTTTTCATACCAAACAACTGTTCAAAGTCATCAACACCAGGTAGTGACAAATCAGATTTTTGTAATGCTAATTCGAATTGATCTTGTGCTTCTTCAGGGCTGCTCCATAAACGAGGACGATAGTTAGGATCAAATACTATCTTTACCCCTGCAGCTTTTAGTTTATCAATTAAAGACCAGAAAGAAGCTCGCGCCGACGGCTCAAGTACTGCTAAAGAAATTCCCGAAAAGAAAAACATATCACCGATAGATAATCGACTAATAGCATCATTCGTTATATGTTGCATAACTTGACGAGCAGCGGAATTTTCACGCCAATAAGTGAAGCTACGCTCACCTTCGTCATCAAGTTGAATAGAATATAAACCGGGAATTTTAGTTTCTGATTGGTACACAAAATCGGTACCAATGTTTTCACTTTCAAAATATTGGATCATATCAAGGCTGAATTGATCTTTACCTACAGCGGTAACCAAATGTACTTTCAAATCAGCAAAAGTACGTTTTAGATAAACTGCAGTGTTAAAAACATCTCCAGCAAACGATTGCTTCATTGTGTTAGCTGGCTGCTCTTTAGAAGCGGCCATCAATTCAATCATACATTCACCGAATAAAAAAATGTTTTTCATTTACAAAACCTTAATAACTTTACTTAAAAATAATAAAATTCTCGGCATTAGAATCCCGAGAATTTATGCTTATCGCTTCTAGCTTTTAGCTTTCAATGGCTCAACTTTTGGAATTAATATCCAAATAGCAGCTATTGCAATTACAGCTAAAGACGCACCAATAACAAATGCCGGAGTATAATTACCGTCAGCAGTCAAAATAGGCACGAGTGCCGTTAATCCTAGCGCGCCAAATTTCGCTGCCATACCAGAAAAACCAGCTAAGGTACCCACAGCTTTTTTACCAAATAAATCACTTGGTAGGGTTTGAACATTACCAATAGCGGTTTGGAAACCGAATAAAATAACGGCCATGATAATTACAGCAGTCGTTGGTCCACCCGGGTTAGCCATAGCTAATAATGCAGGTAACATAATCAAACAACCTAAGGTAATAGTCAGTTTGCGCGTTTTATCGGTGTTCCAACCTGCTTTAATACGGTTTTGAGCAAGTAAGCCGCCAAACCAAGCGCCAAACATAGCACCAACATAAGGAACCCAACCGTAAATACCAATAGACTTAACATCCATCCCATAAACTTCATTTAAATAAATAGGGATCCAAAAGACAAATAACCACCAAATAGGGTCAATCGCAGCAGAGGCAATAATGACCCCCCAGCTTTCTTTACGAGAAAGTAATTCTTTAGTCGAAGGGTTATATTCTTTTTCGTCTAAAGTACAATCAGCATCAGGATTACGTTGACCGGTTAAAATATATTCGCGTTCTTCATCGGTGATCCAAGGGTGAGACTTAGGCGGAGCTTTAACCAATATGATCCAAGGAATTAGCCATAGTAAACCAACTAAACCGATAACAATAAATACCATCTGCCAATTAAAGTATACGGTTAAATATGCAATTAATGGAATCGCGATAATACCGCCAATAGCAGCACCTGAGTTAAAAATACCTTGCGCTAAAGCACGTTCTTTAGTTGGGAACCAGTCAGCATTACTCTTAGCTGCGCCAGGCCAGTTACCAGCCTCTGCAACACCTAAAATAGCGCGGAAGATACTAAAACTAAGTACACCTTGTGCAAAAGCATGAGCCGCTGTAGCCAGTGACCAAACACCGATAGACAACACAAAACCTAAACGTGTGCCTATCCAGTCAAATATCTTACCAAAGATGGCTTGACCAAAAGCATACGACAAGATAAATACGATAGAAATATTCGCATATATTTGCTTACGCTCTAAAGCTGATTCATCTGGAAAAAGATCTTCAACAATATCAGGCCAAAGTACGCTCAGAGCGGAACGGTCAATGTAATTAATAACAGTAGCTAACGCAATAAGGGCAATAACCCACCAGCGCAAATTTTTCATTTTCATGCGCTAGCTTCCTTATTATGAATATGGTCAAAAGCACCTTCTTCAACAAAATCTTCACGTGCAGGGCTAAATGTATCGATTAGAATACCACCAGTAGGACAGGTAGCACCATGGTCGGCATGAGGAGGCATAAAGCAACTATCACCTGCTTTTAAAATTGTGGTTACGCCATCAATATTAAAGTGAAACTCACCTTCAACCACATAAGTAACTTGTGAATGTCTGTGTGCATGGTTGTATCCAATAGCACCTTTTTCAAACCAAATTTTAACGGCCATCAACTCATGGTTGTAACCTAACATTTGACGCTTTAATCCGCCGCCTATGTCTTCAATTTTTTCTTCATTACCTAATGTAAAATGTGCACTCTGACTCATGACTAACCCCTATTCTTTAATGTTGAACAATTTAAAACGGCCATCAAATTGATATTTAGAGCCATTAAATGAAAATGTGTTTAGTTGATTATTTTTGATTTTATCTGTTGCATTAAATGCTAATAGATAATGCTTATTGCCACTAAGAATAATCTCCACTAAATCTATATTATTAATTTTTTTATGTGTTAACTGTTGTACTTTACTTACTGCTGATACGGTAAATTCTTTTGACGGGTTATATTCACCATGAGGTTCTAATACGCTGACAAAAGTATGGTTGCTAGCTTTTGTTTTACGATTAATAAAGGCATTTTCATTACGTAAATTAAACAGCGGATCGTTAGCGCCAATTTGAGTAAGTATTATTGAAGCATCGCCATCCATAATTGAAGAGCTTGTGTAGAATCTACCGTTATCATTCAACCATGTTATTTGTGATAAACCAGCATTCGGCTGAGCTTGTGCTTTCAACCATAAATGTTGATAGCCATTATCTTTTCCAAGCACCGGTAAATTGGTTAAGTTAGTCGCTAACTCAAAGTTTGTGCTAATTAAGTGACCTTTGTAGTGAACAGGTAAATCGTACTGATGTTCTTCGTCAGAGTTAACATCAAAAATATCAACCACCAATGACTGTTCAGCATCTTTACTGTTTTGCATAGGTAAATTTATTAA
Organism: Colwellia sp. 6M3; assembly: GCF_014077595.1. NCBI lineage: Bacteria > Pseudomonadati > Pseudomonadota > Gammaproteobacteria > Alteromonadales > Colwelliaceae > Colwellia > Colwellia sp. 6M3. The sequence goes on from NZ_JACGWF010000061.1 coordinate 7,851, forward strand.
TGCCATCGTACGTTTTAGAGAGACACCTTCATAGGTGCTATCAATACGCGCTGAACTGATAATAACGTCATCATTTTTTGCAAAGAACAATAACTCAGGATGGTTAGCATTACCTTTTTTAACATTGGCATTGAAATGAGTTTTCTCATCTACAACTACGGTATTATGTGCAACCGTTTGTTTTGCCCAAGTATTATTTTCTGGTAAATAACGACCGCCAAATTTGGCTTCAACATTTAAGAAACGAGCAGCGCCATAGTCTGAAACTATTTCTGCACCTTTATCGTAAAACTGCCAAGTTAACTTATCAAAATGTCCATGACCTAAACCTTGCGCAGCAGGTTTAAATAATACCGCTTGCTCGCCACCAACATTTTGACGCATAACAACCAATGCACCTTGTTTACCGTCATTACCGTCACCGAAAGCCACTGACTTAAATTTATAAGGTGTGTCTAGATTTTTATCTAGCGCGTTCGCTACTTTTAATCCGTCACCCGTTAAAATAACTTGGTCTTGTTGACGGGCAATATCAAGTAGCGATGAATCTTGAGTTAATCCATAAGCAATAGTGACACCATTAACTAACTCGATAGTATCAATACCTTTACTTTTTATTGCATCGTTAATAGGGAAGAAAAGCATGTTGTAACTTAACTGTATTGTGGTATCAATCGCCTTCAATACTATGCCATCACGATATTCAAAAATTTTACGTTCCGGCTGGTTCGAATGAATTGCTTTCGCGAAGGTAACGAATGGCATTAGCGCATAACGTTGATAATAAGGACCCTCGTTGTAATAACCTTGTGGTGAGAACAGTTCATCAAGTTGTCTTAAAAAACCACCTGTACCTGATTTATCTAAACCATAAAGCGCTTGTTCAACCCACTCTTGCTCACCAAGAACGTAACCTGTCATACCAACAGCTGCTGTTGTCCAGGTGCCATGGTTATGTACTTTATTAAATGTTTCAGGTGAATCTACTGATAAAAACTTTACTACTGGACGAAATAAACCATTTTCTATCTCTGTTTTTTCAGTGCTAGATAATGAGCTTAAAATTAAGTCGTAGGCTTGGCTGGTATACACTAACCAAACGGCTTCATTTAAACTTTGCCAAAATAGCTTACCAGGGTTTTGTTTACCCATTTTTCTTTGCGGATGCAAAGGCAATGTAGGATAAAGCTTGGCATACTCAAGTAACATGTCACGAACATAGCGAGCATATTTTTCATCTTGTGTTAATTGATAAACAACACCAGCGTCATACATTAATTTATAGTTTTTCTTATGACGTTCATGCGTATAACCACCGCCGCCATCTTTTGGTAAAGGTACGGTTATCACTTGTGCTATTTGTTTATCAACAGATGACTTACGTGCAGCAAAAGCTTTGGTAAATTGACCATCTTGTTTAATCGCACCACGCATGTCTTTTACATCAGCAGGTGTAATAACAAGGTTAGGGCTAGTTCTAGCAAAAGTACTAGTACTTGCGATTAAAGTCATGACCATCATAACTACAGCTATCAAGCTACCATTAAAACCATGCAATCTTGAGAAAGAAAGTGGCGTTTGATTAAAAAATTTCATAGCAGCTCTTAATTCGTTTGTTTATTGTTTGATAGCACAGCAGTGTGCGGGCCTTTGGCATGTAACTCTTTTACGCTCGGTGATGCTGTTTTATTTAAAATATTATTTTTAACTGCAGTGATGGGTTCACCCACTGTATGTTCAATGACAATATCAGCTGTGTTGTTAAAGGTATTACTTTCAACATTAGTAACTTGCACACCATGTAAATATAAGCTTGACGATGTTTTGTTACGTTTGCCGTTACTACTATTTATAATCGTATTATCAAACATAGCTAAATGTGGCCCAAACGTACTTTCATCAGTACCACCACGATATAAGTTAACTAAGGTCCCTTGCACATTATCAAAAATATTATTTTTAAGAATGACATATTCAGCGTTATAAATGCCTAAATCTTCAATCTCTTTATTTAAGCGCAGGAAATCACCGGTAATATTCGTAAAATGATTATTGGTTAATTCAATATAGTCGGCAAACGAACCATTACCAGCATCAAAGAAATGAAAAGAATGATTAATATCAAGTGCACTTACCGAGCTATTACGCATAACAAAACGATAATTCTCAACCATGCCCCATTTTTGAGATCGTACTAATGTGTTACCTGATGCATCAGGACTGCTGTTACCTGTTATAGCTAAACCATCGAGCGTTAAGCTACCGCCATCAGAAATTTGAAATAAAGTAGAGCGTTGAAAAGTTAGAACCGCTTTACCTTTATGCTGCGCTTTAATCGTTAGCGTTTTATTAATATCGATCATTTTTCTGGCTTCATATTCGCCATCAGCCAATATAAGGATATCGCCGTCATTTGCTGCAACTACCGCATCGAATAAAGCATCATCTTCGGCTTTAACTTGGATAGTTTTACCTGATTCAAAAGCCACTAAGCTATCAACTTTTGAATACCAGCTTGGACCTGTTGCTGACTTTAAAGTAGGAGTTAAATTCTTTTTAGCACCTTTATCAGCAAATTTTGAAGATACTGGGTATAGTAAGCCGTTTTCAGCTCTCTTAAGTTCAACATTTTGCTTTTCAATGCCTGATGCAAGCGACTTCAACGCAGACGTATTCGCCACATTACCTTTAAACTTAATACCACTAACATCATCAAATAAAGTAAATGGTTGTTGACCATCTTCATTAATAATTAAATTATTTTTAATCGTTGAATTAATAGGTACCGCACTTCTTTCTGCATCACTACCAGCGGCAAGTTGAATATGTTTTACATTTACTAAAGTATTGTTTTCGATTAATGCGTTTTCAACTTGATGATAACGGTTAATGGATGAGTTAGGCACACCATTCATTACGGTGAAGCCACTACCAAATCGATAACCTGTTAAACCTTCTAGGTAATTGTTACGAATAATTTGGTCTTTGTTGATAACTCGAATACCACCAGTATGATCAACACCATTACCAATAAAAACATTTTCTTCAATTAAGTTGCCATTACCGTGGCGCAAAGTAAGTGTTCCTCTTGATTCAAAGAAAACATTGTTACGAATTTCATTTTTACCTGACTTAACTGAAATAATTTCAACTTCACCGTCACAACGGTCGAAGTAATTATTTTCAACCACAGTGAAAGAGTTTGATAAAGAGTAATGGCTCGTGCCAATACGCAGTGTTTCTCCACCATTAGAGCCTAGGATTGGACGTGGACCAAAATAATTGTGATCTATTTGATGATGATTTTCTTGACTCTCTTTGGTATTAAGACGAACGGCTACAGTGACACCTTTATTTCGTTTACCCGAAAGGTAATTGTGATCTAGACGATTATATTGGCCATAAATAGCAACCCAGTAATCAGACTCACGCTTATCGGGATTAGTGAAGTTATCAATAACCACTTCTGTCACACGTGAATGAAAGGCTAAATTGTCTTTATTACTTCTAAAAGCAACAACAGCGCTACTTGGTGTAAAGCCATCTTTAAATACAAGACCTGAAACAACTAAGTGTTTCCCTGCTAAACGCAAGTTAGATTGCCCCGTCAAGAAAACCTTACCTTTAGTTTCAGCTTTTAACGTAATAGGCTGTTCTTTTGTGCCCTTACCTTCAAACAAAATTTCAAAATTATTATAAGTACCATTGGCTAATACAATGTTGTCACCCGCTTTAACTTTTTTAAGCGCCTTTTTATATGCGGTTTGGCTATCAACCAACCATTCTTTAGCAACCAATGGGCTTGCTGATAATACTAAGCATAATGCTATGGTGAAACAGCACAGTAAGTAGGATGATAATTTTGTTTGTTGCATAAAATGACCTATAAAATTAAAGTGTAAAATTTGACGATTTATCGATAAATGTTAAATCCCGCCAACATATTTTATTAATTAAACTGAGCTTTCCTAAATAAGTGGCTTACCACGTTAAGCATAAATCGGCTGTTAAGCACCATTTTCCATGCAAAAAAATAGGTCACGCAATACTTCTAAATAACAATCGATTTAATTTAACTGATATCACTAGCGATTGTCAACCAAATCACATTACCAGACAAACAACAATTGGTAATAATATAAATAAAGTTTATTGTAAGAGATGGTTACCTAAATTATATTTACCTCTAGACCAAAATGGTATATAACTAAAAAACTACCGCTTTTTAGTTTTGCCATAAGCGAGAGAAAACGATATCATGAATGATATATGTTTTTACTTTAATGAAGTTAGCTAAGGAAAAGAATATGGGCAGCAACCGCAGGCTGTTTTGGGGTATTGTAGACAAAATAGAAGCTTTAATAGATTCTGGAATATACTCCCCTGGAAGTCGCTTACCACCAGAAAGAGAATTAGCAGAAAACTTTAAAGTGAGTAGACCTACTATTCGTGAAGCTATAATTGCGTTAGAAGTTCGTGAAAAAATTGAAGTAAAAACGGGCTCAGGTGTATACGTTTTAAAGCCGGTTAACCAATTAAATGGCTCACACAAGCAAGTAAATGCATTTGAAGTTACTCAAGCAAGAGCATTAATTGAAGGTGAAGTAGCTGCAATTGCTGCGACTACCATTACTGAAGACGAACTTAATCGCTTACACCAAACCTTAGTTGATATGGAAAAAGGCCAATTTATTGCAGCGGCTGATAAAGAGTTCCATCAAATTATTGCTAATGCTACTCGCAATAGCGCAATGATTTTATCAGTGCAAAACCTCTGGAAGTTACGTTCTTCAACACCTGAAATTATTAAAGACTATGACAGTGTTTGTAGTAAAGATAACTCAAAAACTTTAGCTGAACATACAGCAATCTATCAAGCGCTGAAATCAGGTGACTCGACGCAGGCAAGGTTTGCTATGCATGGCCATTTTAATCGTTTAATTAATGCCTTATTTGACGCCGTAGAGTTAAGAGCCCTAGAAGAAATAAAACAAAAAAATAGCGAAAAACGTGGGCTTTATTCGATTCCTACCTCTACCGAAATTTAATCAGTAAGAGCTAACGCTTTACAAAACAAAAGGCCTCTTTATAAGAGGCCTTTTGTTTATCTAACTAACTAACTAACAGTAATTACCGCAGATACTTAACGCTTTTCATCATCACTATCACATCAAAACAACCTCAAGTTATATCAACGTTATCTCGCAATATGCGTATTTTAATTAAAAAAATACCAAAGACCCGATTAAAGATCTTTGGTATTTTTAGAATACTAAAAAGCCTATTAAAGCGCTTTAGTATTTAATTATTTCTAATTACTTAGCTAATTTAGTATTAAAGTAATCAAATATAACTGGCACATCGCTTTGGCCAAGACCAGCATCAACAGCAGCTTGAAGGTTAGCAGAAGTACCTTGAGCGATTAATGACTCGCCACCTAAATCTGAAACCATTTGATTGAAATAACCAAGATCTTTGTTTGCATTCGCAACAGAGAAACCTAATTTTTCTTCACCGTCTACAGCATAAAACTTTGTAAACTGCATAAATGGTGAGTTAGATGGTCCTGCAGACATAATGTCAAATAACTGCTGTCCATCAACACCTGCAGCTTTAGCTACTGCGAAAGCTTGTGACATAGCAGTAACAGTCGTCATACCAATGAAGTTGTTAATTAGCTTAGTTGTATGACCTGCACCTAAAGCGCCTAGGTAAAATACGTTTTCGCCTTGTTGCTCTAAAACTGGTTTAACTTTATTAAAAGTTTCTATATCACCAGCGGCCATAATGTTAAGTAAACCATCTTTAGCATGAGCAGGAGTACGACCCAGTGGGGCATCAATCATGCCAGCACCTTTTTTCGCAAGATCAGCACCAATTTTACGAGTTGAATCTGGAATAGAAGTACCAAAATCAACGAGTGTTTTGCCTTCACTCATACCCGCTAAAATACCATCTTCAGCATATACAACTAACTCAACTACTTTAGAAGTAGTTAGCGCAAGCATAACGATGTCGCTTTTCTCTGCTAATTCTTTACCTGATTTAACTTCAGTAGCATTACCACGAGCTATAACTTTTGCAACAGCATCTTTATTAAGATCCATTACGTTTACTTGAAAACCACGAGTTTGTAGGTTTTCAACCATGTTGCCGCCCATAAGACCAAGGCCGATGAAACCTATAGTAGGTTTTGTCATATCTAACTCCTAAAATATTAGTATTTGTTTATCTAAGTGCGAACATTACTCACCTTATATCTAGGCGGCATGCTAATTTTTTGAGTAAATCAGGCTAAATCAATCAAGCCTTAAGTTAATCTTTGATATTTAAATCAACAGACTAATATTAAATTCAACCCAGTAATAATTTTGGTATAAATACATACGGCATGACTGTAGTTATACAAGCTTATTGTTTAAATACACTAGAAACAATAAGGAACATTTAGATACTAACCAAAACAATAATAAGTGTCAACCAATCAATAGCTATTGGTAATAACCTTATTTTTTACCATTCTTATCAATTGGTTTTATGAGTCATTATGACAGCTAAATTAAAGCTGCTAAATATTATCACTCTCAGGTAAACAAACTTAACAGATCATACTCACATTATTGTTTTCTATAGATTAAATTTACTCGTCTATCCCAAAATTCTATAGCTTACGATGCTCGCTTCACTCACTATAAATCCAATTTCACTCAGTAAATCAACTAATTATTGGTAATATAGATATTAGCGTCCTTATTATATGGTCATATTTTAAATATTTAAATTGCCCTATAAACCAATTAGGATCAAGGTATTGCAAAAAGTTATCCCGAACTTATAACCCAAAAAGCCACTTTACAGTGGCTTTTTAATCGAGTATTACTTAATTTTTTATTTTGCTACAGCTGCAACCTTTTCTTCAGCTTCAGCAGGTTTTGTTTTCGGCAACAGTAACTCACGTAAACGTGTATCAATTTCTTTTGCTACTTTAGGGTTCTCTTTTAGGTATTTAGCTGCGTTTGCTTTACCTTGACCAATTTTATCACCTTTATAACTGTACCAAGCACCCGCTTTCTCAACCATTTCATTTTTAACGCCTAAGTCCACTAGCTCGCCTAAACTGTTAATACCTTCGCCATATAAAATTTGAAATTCAACTTGTTTAAATGGTGGAGCAATTTTGTTTTTAACCACTTTAACACGCGTTTCGTTACCAACAATTTCATCACCATTTTTAACAGCGCCAATGCGGCGTATGTCTAAACGAACTGAGGCATAGAATTTTAATGCATTACCACCTGTTGTGGTTTCTGGGCTACCAAACATAACACCAATTTTCATACGAATTTGGTTGATGAAAATAATCATGGTATTTGACTGTTTCAAGTTACCAGTAAGCTTACGCATAGCTTGTGAAAGCATACGTGCTTGTAGACCCATGTGTGAATCACCCATATCGCCTTCAATTTCGGCTTTTGGTGTTAACGCAGCAACCGAGTCAACTACGATAATGTCAATCGCACCAGATCGCGTTAACATGTCACATATTTCAAGTGCTTGCTCACCGGTATCAGGTTGAGAAACTAATAACTCATTAATATTAACACCAAGCTTTTCAGCATAGATAGGGTCAAGTGCATGCTCAGCATCAACAAAAGCACAAATTTTACCATTACGTTGTGCCTCAGCAATAACTTCGAGTGTTAATGTTGTTTTACCACTTGATTCTGGACCGTAAATTTCTACAACACGTCCAAGCGGCAAACCGCCAGCACCTAGTGCGATATCTAATCCTAATGAACCCGTTGAAATTGTTTCAACGTCCATGCTGCGATTATCACCTAACTTCATAATTGAACCTTTACCAAATTGGCGTTCTATTTGGCTTAAGGCAGCTGATAATGCTTTTTCTTTGTTATCGTTCATTTGTTGCTCCAGAATGATTTAGGTGCTTAATTCGTTTAATTGAGCAAAGTATACTGTATAGTCGTACAGTATCAAGTTTTTTATTGAATTATTTTTTTTATAAACAAAAAACAATCAACCGATACTTTTAATTTATTGATATTAAATGATTTTATAGAGAGATATAACTTTTTATTATTTTGTTTGAAAAAGTTACTACTAAATATAATCCTGAAAAAAATACAGTGATAATACTTTTATGATTGTTGAGCTTAGAATTTTTTACAAAGACGAGTATGTTCAATTATTACTATAAACGCTTTTATATAAATACATTTACGTAATGACTTATAAAGGGACTAAACCCTATAACTATTTAGTTATGTTGCTCATAATTGAAATGCTATAAATTCAATCAGCATTTGTATGTTACACAAGTTGTAGGCAGTGTTTGTTATAAACTAGCTTAGGTTCAAAAATCTCAAACAAAAAAAATCAAAGTAGCGTTAATACTACTTTGATTTTAATGTTCATTTGTTTAATGTGCTATGGCATCTAAAGTGCAAATATTAACTAAGCGATGCTACTAAGCGCTTTAATAACACCTCTAATTTCAGCTAGGCCTTTCAAGCGCCCAATGCATGAGTACCCTGGGTTTCCTGGCTTATTAATGTCATCTAAGATCTGATGACCATGATCAGGTCTAATAAATATCGGGCTATTATTGTTATTTTCAGCACGTGACTTTTCTTCACTTAATAATGCAGAAATTATTCCCACCATATCAACATCACTTGATAAATGTTCGGCTTCATAAAACGAACGTTGTTCAGTTTTATCTCTACTGACACCGCGCAAATGAGCAAAATGAATACGATCGCCATATTGCTTAGCCATAACAGGTAGGTCGTTATCGGGACGGCTACCATAGGTGCCAGCACATAATGTAATGCCATTCGCTGAACTTGGCAGTGCAGAAAATAGAATATCTAAATCTTCAGATGTACAAATAATACGAGGTAAGCCCAACATGTCTCTTGGTGGATCATCAGGGTGTATGGCTAATTTAACACCTAACTGCTCTGCTTTAGGTAACACTTGAGATAGAAAAGCGAATAAATTTTTTCTTAAAATGTCTTTAGTGATGTCTTTATAATTAGCCAACATACTTCGAAAATTATCGATGTTGTAAGCGTCAGTCATTTTGCCTGGCAAACCCGCAATAATATTATTGGTTAATAATGTTTTATCGTCTTCAGACATAGCTAAGAACACGGTTTTAGCTTGTTCTAACTCTTCAATTGAATAATCGGCTTCTGCATTTTCTCGCTTTAATATGTACAAATCAAACGCTGCAAACTTTTGCTGATCAAATCTCAACGCAAAGCCACCGTTAGGTAACTGAAATTTTAAATCAGTTCGAGTCCAGTCGATCACAGGCATAAAGTTATAGCATATAGTTTTAACACCACATTGTGCTAAGTTTTCCATTGATGCTATCCAAGCATCAACATAGCGCTGACTATTATCACGACCTAACTTAATATCTTCATGTACAGGTATACTTTCAACAACAGACCAAACAAGTTCAGATTGTTCATTATTACCTTGTTCAACCAACGCTTTATGGGCCTGAATTTGATCTAACGGCCACACTTCTCCAGTAGGAATAGTATGTAAAGCACTAACAATATCGGTAGCACCCGTTTGCCTTACATCATTAATAGACACGGGATCATTAGGACCAAACCATCGCCAAGCTTCACGCATTATAGTATCTCCACATCATTATTCATGATGATTTTGTATGTATTTAGACGCTCAATTAAGGTCTAAAGTTAATAATTTCGTTTCCTAGTGATATCAGAATTGCAGGTAAAACTTCACTAGCGTTATATGCATAACTCACTACGATTTAAGTAAATGTAAGGTTAAAAGCCGGCTTGTTATTTATGCGATTTATCAAAGTTAATAAACACTTAAATTTACTTTAACCGTTATTTTAATTTCAACTGCTATCGATAAAATTTCACATATCTCTGTTAAAAACCGCGACAGGCCTGACCAATATAAAGGCCAGCAGCCCATTAAATACATAAAAAGTATTAACGTAGGATATTACATAACATATATTGGTAAGTCCAATTTTAATTGCAACGGGTAAAACAAATATAGACATAACTTATAAACATAGAGATAGCCTTCTCAGGCAGAGTAATAAAGTAGGATAACTTCAATTGTAATCAATGTTGTAAAAGGTTCAATCGAATATAGGTGAGTCAGTAAAGGTATTTTCTAAATGCTTTTGATCATTTAACGTTAATAATATTATCGGTTACTATGTAGATATAACAACATTAACATTGATAAGTTTACAGTAAATAATGTTAAGCACCGCCGTTAACCATTAACGAATAGCATGATATACATATTCGCTAATGGTCAGTTAAGCAGGTAATACATGTTGGGTTCGTTTAGCTGTTACCTGGGTAACATTCGAGTACAGACATACCTGAATCGGTTTGATATTCAAATTCAGTAACACCTGCTGGACAGAAGAATCGATCCCAGCGTTTAAGCTCGGTAACCTCACCGTTAATAATGAATGTGCCTGAGCCCTCTGTCACAATGCCATAAAAAAAGCCGTTCTCTTTGCGTTTAAAGCTTTGTGCAACCGATGCTCGCTTAACAACAAAACATGTTGTATCGTCAGCTCCTATAAGCTCTTCAAGGCTATTTTTTTGCTCATCAGAAATAAGAATTTTAGGGGTACAACGAAACTCTGCATCTATTTTTTCAGGCGGAACCGGATCGAAATTAAATACGTCTAAAGCGGTTTCAATATCCCTGCCCATAAACCTTGCTTGTTCTGGGATCACATAGCCACAACGCTCAAATTCAAATCTTACAGCGAGATCCGAAGGCTCCATAATTTCTAGCATAAGTATCCCCTCGCCTAAAGCGTGAGGGCGACCTCCTGGTAATAAAAATACGTCACCAGGTTTGACTGGAATGCGATCAAAACAACTCTCTATAGAAGCAATATCTTGAGTTTCAATCCATGTTTTTAATTGTTCACGACTTGGCGAGCGCTGAAACCCAGCATATATGTATGGATCAGCGATATCTTTTCGCGTTTCAAGGATGACATACGCTTCAGTTTTACCGCGTGGCATACCTAACCGTTCTTGAGCAAACTCTCGTGTTGGGTGTGCTTGAAAATGCAAGCGTGTGGAACTATCAAGATATTTAACAAGTGGAATATCGTCTAGCGTACGCATAGTATCGTCATGACTACCTAAGAAATAGGCTTGATTTTCTTGTAATAAATCACGAAAAGCAACCGCCTGCCCCGCTTCGTTATTTACCATCGCTAAACCTTCTGAGATATGTTCACGTCCCACGTTACGTGCTTCAACGGTAGAACCTATCCAGTCTTCAGGAAAGCTTGTATCTTGTGGCGATGCTTTCCCTTCAATCGTATCAAGTAGTTTACCACCTTGGTAAGTACGCCATACTCGATTAGCATTAAATTTAATTATTTTATTCATTGATCATATTCCATTAAATTTTTTTACATAAATTAATTGTTGATGCACATATTGATGAAGATAAAAATTAGTGCTGAAGATTTATACCTAAGTGGCTAACGCTCAATGGTCAGCCCATTTACACATTAAAGTGCTTGTAACGTAGAAATAATGCCGTTGTAGCTCATATAACTCATGACTATGGCAAAGACAAATATCATTGAAAGTATAATATTGGTGACAGTCGAAAATTTATAGGTTCCCATGAGTGATTTCTTATTACCAATATAAAAGATACAACCGACAGTTGCTGGCAGTAATAATGCACCAAAAGCTTGTGAGCTCACCATAACGGCAATCGGCTTAACGCTAAAAATAGGAACAATTAAACCTAATGAAGAAATGACTAAGGCAATAACACGATAGCTGGTACGTTTAAGATTGGGCTTACGTTGGTGAAAATCATCTAATAACCATGGTAGTAATGCCACATTAGGAAACTGAGAAGATACGCCTGCAGCTATAAGCCCTATAGTAAATATGGCCACAGCAGCTGCACCCGCTAAAGGCTCTAGCAAATAAATCATTTGTGTAACGTTCGTTAAAGTAATGCCTTTTACAAATAAAGAGCCTGCCGCAGCCGCCATGATTGACGTACTTACAATGAACATAAGGAAGGCGGAAAACAATGCGTCTCTATTCTGAGTTTTTAAATCGGCCATCGTCCAGCCAGCCTCTTTCACTAAGATGGTTCTTAATATAAACAAGCCTGAAAAAACAGTTGTACCTACCATTGATGCAATAACTAGAAAGGAACTTTTATTTTCACCAGTTTCAGGAATATTGGGTACCATGCCATTTAATATTTCAATCGCAGGTGGCATCAAAATTACAAAATTTATTAAAAAGCATACCGACATTATTGCGACAAAAATCGCCAAAACTTTTTCAAATACCTCAGTCTTACCAATTAGGAAAATAATATAAACAAAGGCAATAAAGAATAATGCGAAATATACCGCTGATATACCACCGTCAACAAAGTTTTTTGACCACTCATAGCAAACATCAGCTAATATTCCCATGACACCAATAACGCTGCCGCAAATTTGCGTTGTAAGAGCGACGATAAAGAATATAGCAACGCCAGGGTGAATGTGCTTCTTAAAAGACTGTAACGCTGTCATGCCTGTGACTAAAGTAAATCTACCGAATAAGTTAATTAAAAAGTAAGTAATCGCACAAGAAATAAAGATAGTCCACAACAGTGACATGCCATAATCTGCACCCGCTTTAGCCATAGCCGTAACGCTGCCAGTACCAACCGTAAAACCAAACAAAAATATGCCAGGCAGTAAGGACTTAAAAAAAGTTTTCATATTATTCATGGTGATTATTTACCTAGAGTTAAAGTGAATAAAACGGACATATTCATTTATTACAAACTATCAGTACAAAAAAGCTGCATTTTTTTACTTTAGTACGTTTTATATTGAGTTATTACTTTTGCTTAATTATATGAATAGTGTCTCCATATAAACTCGTAATGACAGCGAGATACATATCAACAGACCCACCTCAACAAAACATTACGCTTACAATGCCTAAAAACAAAGAGCTGAAGCACGAATCTCTAACTCTTCTTAAATACTTATCATTAAAGACTATTGGTATATGTCCATTTGGTCAACCAATTTATCTTGTTGGTTAAACAAAAAACCATCTTTGGTTTTTTTTTAGACTAATAAAGTATATTAACAAGAATAACTCGTATAACAATGGAATAAAAAGATATTATAAAAAAATATATACTCTATTTACAATAAACCTAATGGTTATATAAAAAGCAATAAATACAAAAACTTAAATAACACAGAAACTACAAGCTAACCAAGCGGTAATAATAAATAGACCAACTGGTAAGTCCAAACAGGGGTTTTGTTAACTTTTTTGTATAACCAAAAGATTGGCCTTTGCTACTTTTATTGTAACTATCTACGGTAATTCTTTTTGAGTACTTGATATTTTTTACTTTCAGGGAGTTTGCAATTCTAGGGGACGACTTTAATTAAACTAAAGATGTGGCTTTTGAGATGTTTGCAAAAATAATTTTCAAAAAAACTACACAGGGGAAATCTATGAGACAACAATTATCCAAAATAACCTTAGCGGTTCTTTCAGCTACTTCGCTGACTTTTGCAGCATCAGTTGCTGCACAAGAAGCAGAAACTGAAGCACAAGCTAAAAAATCAGTTGAAGTAATTCAAGTGACTGGCATGCGCAGCTCACTAACAAGTGCACTTGCAGAAAAACGTGATACGGCTAACCTAGTCGAAATAATCATGGCAACTGATATCGGTAAACTACCTGATCAAAACCTTGCAGAAGTTCTTGAGAACGTAACAGGTGTACAAATTACGAGAACAGCTGGTATTGGTACTGGTGTTCAAATCCGTGGTAGTAATTCAAACCGCGTTGAAATTAACGGCGCATCTACAGTAGGTTCAGGTGCTGGTCGCAGTGGTATGAATTTCGAAGATCTTTCTGCTGCTATTATAGCTGGTGTTGAAATAACTAAATCCCCTGAAGCTAAAACCACTGAAGGCTCAGTGGGTGGTACGGTAAATTTACGTACTATTCGTCCTCTTGAGTTATCTGAAACATTAGGCTCACTTCGTGTACAAGGTGAAGATAGTAGTTTAACTACCGACGGCGTTCAACCACGAGTATCTGGTGCTTATGGTGATAACTGGGAATTAGACTCAGGTAAATTCGGTTTTGTTATTAGTGGTAGCTATGCTAAACAAGAAGCCACTTCATTCCGTCCTCGTGTTGACCGCGACGGTAGCCTTGTTGAAAACAAAAATGCTGATGTTACTCGATACAACAGTGACGGTGACCCGGTTATAGAGAATCAGGTTACAAAAAGACCTGCAGCGCAAGATTTCGATTTTCTTGGTATTCAATTCTTGAATCAGGAATTAGAAAACTTTGAATATGAAACTACAAACCTTGCAACAACGTTTGAGTTTGCACCTAACGACAATATGAAGTTTTTCTTCGACGCTATCATTACTTCACAAGAACGTCGTCAAGAAAGTACTCGCGTTCAAGCATCTGGTGTTAGTAGTGTACTTAACTACACGGTTCCTGACGAATTTGAAACTATAGACTTTGGCTCACTTGATGGTGTAGACCTAGGTAGTATTAGAGCAGCAAGTAGAGGCACAATTCAGCCAATAAACTCGGTTGATGATGATGATCCAAACTTACGTTTTAACAGTGATACGGGTGCACGTGTAACAGATACACAAGTATTTAGATTAGGTGGTGAATGGCAAGGCGATAACTTATTTGTAAGCGCTGAACTTTCATCGGCAAGTTCTGATACTGTAACGCCATCTTTGAATACACAATTAAACTTTATTAACCCTAATCCACTAACACCGCTTGATGGTTCTAGTAATGATAACAGTGTGCCATTTATTTATGACTTAACCGGTGGTTCATTAGCATTTGGTATCGACTTTGCTTCACCATTTGCACCAACCGTTGCTAATTTATTAGATCCTAACAATGTAGTGCTAGACCAAGTAGATGTTAGTCGTAGTACAACAGACAACTCTGAAGATGCTTTCCGTATCGACTCTACTTATTTTATCGATGATAATATTGTAACTTCAGTTGATTTTGGTTACCGCTATAACATCACCAAACATGATTCGGTTAGCATATCTGATCGTATTGGTGGCTTTAGTAAAATGGTTGATAGCCCGAACGGTGCTTTATTTGCTGACCTTCTTGTAGCTGGTCCTAGTCATTTTGGTGATGCTGACGGTCGAGAATTAGCCTTACGTAACTTCTTAATCATAGATCCAGACTTAGCGTTCAACGACCCAGACGGTGTATTAGCTACATTAGAAGCTGCTCTTGTTGCGCATGGCGGTAATCAAGATTTTTCTGACCTTACTCCTTCAGATACCGCAGCATTTAAGATTGAAGAAAAAACGCATGCAATATACGCTCAAGCAAACTTTGAGTATGAAATGATACGCGGTAATATCGGTTTACGTCATATCTCTACAGATATTGAATCTAGAGCTAATAGTGTTGTTAATGGTACTGTAATCCCTACGTCAAACACTGGTGATTATAGCTACACTCTACCTCGTTTGAACTTAGTTGCAGACGTGCATGATGATGTTGTGCTTCGTTTAGGTTGGGGTAAAGACATTCTTCGTCCTAATTTCGGCGATTTAAATACCTCAGTGTCATTTGGCACTAACGAAAACTCTTCAGTAGAAATCGGTAATGCGGCATTAGAACCTGAAGAAGTAACTTCATTTGACCTGTCAGCTGAATGGTATTTTGCTGAAGCTGCTGTAGTAAGTATCGGTTACTTTAATAAAGAGCGTTCTAACTTATTTGTTAATAAATTAGAAAGTGCAATTATTCAAGCAAATGGCTTCAGAGAGCCAGGTCCTACATGTGCTGGTGGTGGTATTTATAACCCTGCTGTTCAGCCTAATGCGATAGGCGATCCTAATACTACTGGTTTGTGTGTTGATGTTGAAACTAAGCTAAATGATTCAGCCACAACTACGCAAAAAGGTATTGAGATGGCTGTTCAGTATGACCTTTCAAGCTTCGAAGATGACTTAGGTTGGGCGTCAGGTTTTGGTGTTGTTGCTAACTACACGATTCAAGAATATAGCGGTGGTTCAGCTTTCTACACTTCTGCAACACGTGGAACAGATATCTTTAATGCCATTAACGGTGTTTATGATAGTGCACAATTTGTTGATGTTACATCTGACCGTGGTCTATTAGACTTTTCAGAAAATGCATACAACGTTGCAGTTTACTACGAGAAGTTTGGTCTTTCTGCTAGATTACGTTACACATGGCGTGATGCGTTCCGCACAGAAGATACTGCTGCTGGCGCAAGCTTGAACTCTACTTTAGGTTTCCCTGTTGTTACACACGACAGAGGTCAACTTAACGCGAGTGTAAGTTATGACGTGAATGAAAACTTAAACCTTGGCCTTGAAGCTGTTAACTTAACAGAGTCAGACATTACACAATCTTGTGTTAATGAAGGCGCAATGCTTTGTGCTCAAGGTATTACAGACCGTCGTATTACTTTTGGTGCTAGCTACAGATTCTAAACAAGTAACCCAATGGCGCTGCATCATTTGATATAAGCGCCAAGTTTAGATATATAACACCTAACGTTTACAGTTAAAAACGTGAAATTATAAATAGTCATTAACGAGTCTTTGTACTGGTTAATGACTTTTTTTATGCATAAGTTTCGGTTATTAAGTGATACCCCTCTGACTAATTAATGACTTCTTTTTATGAAAAATAAGCAATTAATACAAAGCATAAAATTTGTTAAGTCATTATTCATCTTATAAATTTAAAACACCGTAGCTTTTATTT
>NZ_JACGWF010000109.1:0-11247 GCF_014077595.1 Colwellia sp. 6M3
CATACTGATTTAATTATAATTTAGCTGAATACGATTTGTTTTATATAAAAATAGGAAATTCAATGGAAAACATACGAATTATTGCAGAGATAGCTAAAGTGTATTCTTTTGCATTTCAACAAAACCAATACCCACTTATTACATCCATTGAATTGAATTCATCTAAAACTATTATTCCAGATGGTGCTGATAAAACTTATTCAGACTTGAAACTAATTTTGACTTCAGATCCTGAAGTATTTTCTCCTGAAGAATGGCATGTAGACTCTCTTGGTGCAGTGCAAACTATTCTTTTGCAAAAAAGACTGTTAAAAATATCAAATGAATATTTAGATGCACTAACTGAACAAATTGAAATCAATTTAAACTTCACTCTATATATGGCTGATGAAAAATTAACACAACAGTCATATCAAACTAATTTACTCCCAAAGAATTTTTGGGGTGGTGAAGAAAGAATGGCTGAATTGCTCGCAGCTTTTTCTACTCCTAACGCAAATTACATATCGGAATTAGTAAAAAAAGCTTCCGATGTTATGAAAGCTGCTGGGCATGAATCAAAATTGGATGGATATCAATCCGAAACACGAGAAAGGCCCTATTTAATGGCCGCAGCATTGTGGAATGTCATTTCTAATGAATCAATAGCTTATGTAACACCACCTACTAGTTTTGCTTATTCAGGGCAAAGAATCCGTTTACCTAATGACATTAAGAATCATAAAACGGGTGCATGCCTAGATTTATCCTTGTTATTTTCGGCTTGTTTAGAGCACATTGGGCTTAATTCTGTTATTGCTGTTACGAACAACCATGCTTGTTGTGGCCTTTGGTTAATAGATGAGTGCTTCCCTCTTTTGACCAATGATGATTCGATGGATATTCGAAAACGCGTTGCATCAAAAGACTTGGTTCTATTTGAAACAACATTGGCCACTTCTGATTCACCAATTACCTTCGGGCAAGCAATCGAATATGCAGAACAAATAATTTCTGAAGACTCAGAAGATACATTCGTTTACGCCATTGATTTAACACAAGCAAGAAAAAGGCAAATTAAGCCTATTCCAACGATTGGAGAGAGTTCTCCTGCGATAGAATCTAATGAACAACGAACTGACATTCAATTTTTACCTGCTGCACCATCATTACCACCCGTTCGAAAAGAGGAACTTCCTGTTTCAGACTCGCCCGATGGAAGAGTCGAACAGTGGCAAAGAAAACTACTGGATTTAACCAAACGAAATAGGCTTTTAAATTTATCTAAAACTGCCGTAGCTATTAAAATATTTTGTCCTGACATTGCAAAGTTAGAAGATGAATTAGCGTCAAATCAGAGTTTTAATTTTATTACTGCTGGCGATACTCCTTATGCAAATGAAGCAAGAGACAAAGAGCTTTTTAAATTTAAAGTGGGTAATGATTTGCAAACAGAGTTTGCAAGAGAACAATTAAGTAGTAATACCCTAATTGCTAATGACTCTTCTAAAAAATTAGAAAAAAACTTACTTTCTCTATATCGAAAATCAAAAACAGATATTGAAGAAGGTGGTTCTAATACACTTTTTCTTGCCGTTGGCATGCTCAAATGGAAGGAAACCCCAGAAAGCGATAGAACTTATCAAGCACCGTTAATCCTTTTACCAGCCGAACTAAAAAGAAGTAGTGCAAGGTCTAAAATAAAAATTAAGCAAAGAGATGGTGAAGATCCTATTTTCAATGCAACTTTGATTGAATTTTTACAAAATGACTATGAAGTTGATTTATCCTTATTTAATGAAGTGCTACCAACAGATGAAAGCGGTATTGATGTTGACCAGATATGGGCTGTAGTGCGAGAAAAAGTTAAAGATATAAAAGGCTTCGAAGTTGTAGAAGAACTTGTTTTAAGCACCTTTTCATTTGCAAAGTACTTGATGTGGAAAGATTTAAAGGACAGAGTTAACGATCTTAAATCTAACTCATTCGTTGAGCACTTAGTTGAAAATCCTCAGAAAACATATGAGCAAAATGTTCAATTTAAAGATCAGAATGACATAGATAATACTTTAAAGCCTTCTGATGTTTTTGCCCCATTAAATGCCGATAGTTCTCAATTAGTCGCAATAGATGCATCGACAAAAGCCCAAGATTTCGTTTTGGAAGGCCCACCAGGTACAGGCAAGTCAGAAACCATAGCAAATATAATTTGTCATAATTTAGCTAAAGGTAAAAAAGTTTTATTCGTAGCAGAAAAAATGGCGGCATTAAACGTAGTTTATAGCCGCTTACATAAGATTGGTCTAGACCACTTATGCTTGGAGCTTCATAGTAATAAAGCCAATAAACGAGCGATTTTAGAGCAATTAAAAAAATCATGGACCACACGAGAAACAGCCTCTAGTAATGAATGGAATGATAATGCCGATAAACTGTTTAACATTCGAAAAAGTTTAAATGCATACGTTAATGAACTTCATCAAGAATCACCTTTAGGCATAACGCCAAGGCAAGCTATATCAAGGTTTGTTCGTTATAAAGATATTACAAAAGTAGACTTAGGCTGGGGTCACTCTTTTGAAAATGCACCTATTAACTCTAAGGAAGATTTGAATGATTTTTATGAAACGGCTAAAACTTTAGGTTTAGCCTTTTCAGATATAGAAGATTTGAATCTTTCAGATATATCCATTGTTCAAAATACCGACTGGTCAAATGCTTGGCAATCAGAGTTAATTTCAACTATTAAAAAAGTAAAAAATTCATCAAAAGTATTAAAAAGCTATTTTGAAGAATTAGTAACACTATTGCAGTTGGAAGATATAAACGAATACAGCGAAAACTATGCAGAATTAGATGTATTAGCCACTATTTTAACTGCGCAAAAAGACACTCGATTAAGCTTTGTTTATAAGCCTAGTGCAAAAGACAAATTAGAGAAGCTAAATTCATTAGCGGATTATAAAACAGTAATTGATGAACAAGTGGGTCGTTCGAAATTAACATTCCCACTAGATCAAATATCTAGCCACCCTACTTCAGATTGGCTTACATCACTTCAGATGGCCCAACAAAAAATGTGGCCGTTGAAATGGTTCGCTAAAAGAAAAGTTATATCAACATTAAGTGCTGTAGGTGTGCATGGTGAAATAACACTTGAAGAATTATCATTATTAAATGAAATCAATTGTACGGCTAAAAAAGTTTCAGAGAACATTAGTGACTTCGAACAAGATAAAATATGGCAAGGCTGGGATACTACTGGTGAGCACTTAAGTGCTGAGTATCAAGAATCTAAGGGATTGTTTGATATCACCAGAAAAGTTGCCGGAAGACTATCTAATCCATCTGCACTTATTAATAGCTTAAATGAAAAAGTTGTAGATAACTTTGAATTCTACCCGTCATCTGCTTTAGCTAAAGCCTGCGATAATTACTCAAGAAGCTACACTGTATTTAAAAATGATCTTGATACTTTCTTTACTATAGGTGGGGAATTTCCAGCGGATAAAACTATCACTAAGTTTATTCATTCTTGTGATGAAGTTATTGCCTTAGAGCCTAAAATAAATGCTTGGTGTAATTGGCTTGAAGTTAAAAAAGTAGCAAGCAGTAAAGGTCTTCATAATGTTATTACCTGCTTGGAAAGTCGAGAAATCAAAGCCGAAGATACCGTACACCAAACAACTAATGCAGTATGTGCCTGGTTAGCACCTATTCTTATTGACAGCTCTGATGCTTTAAGAACTTTTAGAACTTCACAGCATGAAAATTTGATTGAAGAATTTAGAGAGCTTGATGCATTAGTTGCGAAAACAACAGCAGAGTATATCTCGTCAATGGTTGCAGCAGGAACACCTGATCCAAATTCGCCCCAATCGCCTGCTGAATATGGTGTACTTTCTAGAGAGTTTAATAAAAAAAGTAATCATAAACCTATTAGACAACTAATTAGTGAAATGGGTGAAAACCTACTTCATCTGACACCATGTTTTATGATGTCACCACTTTCTGTTTCTCAATTTTTACCTGCCCATTTTAATGCTTTTGATTTAGTCGTCTTTGATGAAGCCTCACAGATAACTGTTTGGGATGCTGTTGGAACTATTGCCAGAGGGAAAAATGTTATTATTGTAGGCGATCCTAAACAGATGCCACCAACAAACTTCTTTTCAAAAAGTAGTACTGATGATTTAACTGATGAAGCTGATCTTGAAAGTATTTTAGATCAGGCATTATCCGCACGATTGCCTCACCATCGTTTAACTGGCCATTATCGAAGCCGTCATGAAAGCTTGATTGCTTTTTCAAACAGTCACTATTATGAAAATTCTTTAGTAACATTTCCTTGTGCAGAAACGAAAGAAAGTGCTGTTAGTCTGCATAAAGTAGACGGGTTGTATTCGAAAGGTAAAGAAAGAAATAACATTAAAGAAGCCAATGCTGTAGCTGATTATATTGTTGAAAGGTTATCGGACAAACGTAAGAAGTATACTATTGGCGTTGTTACGTTAAATTCAGAGCAACAAAGATGCATAGAAGATTGCTTAGATGATCGCAGAAGAAAGCACCCACACTTAGAGCCATTTTTCCAAGGTAATAAAAATTACGATCCAATTTTTATTAAAAATCTTGAATCGGTTCAAGGTGATGAACGAGATATTATTATTATAAGTCTAGGATATGGACCTGTAGAGCCTTTAGCCAAGACCATGAGCATGAATTTTGGACCACTTAATAAGCAAGGTGGTGAAAGACGTCTCAATGTTGCAATTACTAGAGCCACAACTGAAATTCATTTATTCGCAAGTTTTGATCATACAATGATCGATTTAAGCCGCACTAGCGCACTTGCAGTAAAGCATCTTAAATACTTTTTAGAGTATGCAGAAAAAGGCCCTATTGCTCTGCCTGAAACAGTAGAAGCAAATTACGGAGTTGACCAATTTGACAGCTATTTTGAGGAAAGTGTTGCTTACGCTTTAAGAGAAAAAGGTTGGAACGTACAAACTCAAATTGGAGTCAGTAAATTTAGAATCGACCTCGGTGTTATCCATCCTGATAAACCAGGCCAGTTTTTGGCAGGAATAGAGTGTGATGGGGCAACTTATCATGGTTCACCTGCTGCAAGGGATAGAGATCGTGTAAGGCATTTAATATTAGAAAATCTCGGCTGGAAATTACTACGAATATGGTCAACAGATTATTTTATAGATGAAAACTCAATTATAGAAAGAGTTCACAACCAACTAAATGAACTCTTAGCGCTGGATCTAGCGCAAGAAGATAAGGAAGATGAGTTAGAAGAAACAGTTCTTTTTGAGCTTGAAGAAGATGAAGAAGACGAAACCCAATGTAATGTGATGAATATTAATCCAGATAAATATTTTCATGATAGTTACAAAGCCTCATTAGAAAATATGGCTAAAGAAATTTTGCATGAAAAAAGTGCCATTTCTCTACATGAGTTAGCGTCTGATATTGGTTGGAAACACAATTTAGCAAGAACAACCAAGAAACAGCTCGACCATATTGAATCAATTATTAGTCCATGGGCTGGAATTGCGAAACATGACTCTGGAGAAGTAACTGTATGGAAATCAAAAGATGATGTTGAAGGTTTAGTGCAATGGCGTGGTGCGAATGCTTTTGGTATCCCTAGGGAGTGGAATGCTATTTCTTATCCAGAAAGGCTTGGTTTAGTTCAAGATGCATTAGAAAAGTCGCCTAATGACCCCGTTGATCATATTTTTAACGAGTTTAGCTTAAACAGACGGACTAAGAGCACTACAAATAAATTTGAGTCTTGGGTGAATGAGTACCAATCATCGATTGTTGAATAATTAGGATTTAGTAAATGGATTTATCAATTTATCTCAACATGATATTCAGTGCCGCATGGTATCTGATACCAATATTCATATTTGCTGTCATTATAAAGTCAGCTTGGTTCAAAGGTGTACTCGGTGAGTGGCAAGTGAATTTACTCATCAAGTTTTTCTTAGACAAAGATAACTACCATCTTATTAAAAACGTAACACTACCTACAGATGATGGAACTACTCAGATAGATCACATCATCGTATCAAAATATGGAATTTTTGTTGTTGAAACAAAGAACATGAAAGGTTGGATTTTTGGTAGTGCCAATCAGAAGCAATGGACGCAGAAAATATTCAAACACTCCTCTAAATTTCAAAACCCTTTGCATCAAAACTATAAACATGTCAGAACGTTAGAAGATCTTCTCTTAACAGGATGTAAAGCAAAGAAAGATTGTATTTTTTCCGTAATTATCTTTATTGGTGATAGTACTTTTAAAACTAAAATGCCCGATAACGTAAGATTTGCGAGAGGCGGTATTGAATATATCAAAAGTAAACGTGATATAGCCTTTAGTGAAGATAAAGTAGCAGACATCATTGAGCAAATAGAGAGTGGTCGGTTAGAAAGTAGTTTCACAACTAACCGTCAACACGTTAAACATGTCAAAGAAATAGTAAAGGAGAAGTCTGATGCTAAATTTTGCTCAAGATGCAACTCGGACATGGTATTACGAAAAGCGACTAAAGGTAAAAACGCAGGCAATGAATTTTGGGGATGCAGTGCATTTCCAAAATGTAGGAATGTGGTTGAAATTGGTTAGTAAAATTTAGGTTTTAATAACCTATTAATTAATGGCTCTATTAGCGTTAATTGTAGGTCTGAACTAAACTAAAACCATATCGTTGATATTAACGGGATGGTTTCATATGCGCAATCACGAATTTAAACAAATTATTCATTCACTTTTCAATCTTACTGGCACCCAAAAGCCAATCTTACTGGCACCCAAAAGCGAGAATTGCTTGATGCGGTAAAATCTGAGTTAAACCGCAGCCAAACAGAGACGATGATCGAAGATATCAAAGGTGACGTTACTTGTTGCCCTCATTGCGGCAGTACCGCTATCCAGCGATGGGGAAGATCGTCAGGTTTACAGCGTTTTAAGTGCAAAGAAATTGAATGTGGTTCAACTTTTAATCCCTTAACAGGAACGCCCTTTGCTCGATTACGTTACCGAAGTCGATGGATTCAAAATCTTGAAGGAATGCAGTATGGATTAAGTATTACAAAAATGGCTGATCTAATTGGTGTTTCTAGAAGTACAGCTTTTCGTTGGAGACATAGATTTTTAGCTGCGCCAACGGCAGCTAGGCCGACTGAAGTCAGCGGTATCATAGAAGCAGATGAAACGTTCTTTACTGAGTCATTTAAAGGTAATCAAACCATCGACAAGCGCAAGTCAAGAAAGCGTGGGAAACAAGGCGATAAACGCTCCAATGAAGATAAAATAGCGGTACTTATCGTTAAAGACCGGAGTGGCACAACTACAGATTATGTACTTGGCGAACATAATAATGCTGCCATTATTGAAAAGCTTGAGCCGATTGTGAATAAGGATTCAATCCTGTGCTCTGATGGTGCTCACGCCTATAGAAATTTTGCTAAAAAACACGATATTACCCACCATAGGTTGATTGCTCTTGATGGAAATCGAGTGATAGGCAAGGAATATCATATCCAAAATGTTAATGGCTACACAGGTCGTTTGAAAACGTGGATGGGACGTTTTAATGGCGTTGGAACGGCTTATTTGGATAACTATCTAGGTTGGCGTAGATTTCTTGAAGGTGGCGGAAGCAAAGCATCAAAAAAAGAGGCACTTAGTATAGTTCTAAAAACAGGATTGAACTAGGGTGAGTAATAGAATCAAAACTTTAATTCTGATTCAATATCATTCTTACGAATAAGATGTTTATTTGGAGCCATGCTACTAGAAAGAATACCTACAAAAACTACATCTTTTGCACGCTTTAAGTAATAAAACACATGATTTCCATCAGGGAACATGTAGGCGTTTTCAGATATATCATCAATAGCAACGCCTAATTGTGGATTGTTAGCTAAAGCCTGAATTCTTCTAAAGAGGATAGCATCATACTTTTCCCATTGAGGCTTACCCCATTGTTTAATTGTATATTTCCGTATTGCAGAAAGGTCATGCCTAGCATGACCTTTAAATATATATGGAATATCGCTCATTAATCATATTTTCCAGCATTTAGTTCTTCTCTAAACGTTTTTCCATCAACCAGATCGCTTTCGTCAATATTTTCAAAACGAGACTTAACAAGTTCCATTTTTAATTGCTCAATTTTGTTATATTCATCAAGGGAAACTACAACAGCAACAGGGCTACCATTTTTAATGATTTCCACAGGCTCAGATTGAACTTTCATCAGCATAGCGCCAAACTTGGTTTTTGCTTCGTTAGCATTTAAAGTATACATAATAATCTCCAGAAACAGTCTTTATATTATAGTCGAATCGAACGTTTCGGTCAAATTATTTTACTGGATTATAAAAACCTGCTAATCACAACTAAATGCATAATTAATATAGATCTTATATTTATACAACATTTAACGCTAATAGAGCGTAATTAATTGATTGAGTCACGTATTATAGCTACCATAGAAAACATATATATGCATGTTTTTATTAAAGAATAACAAACAGTATTAGGTTGGGTTAAGCCTAACTTAAGTGAGCCATTGTATAAACAAGGACTACGTAAAATGATAGGGAATTTGAGTTTAAGCAAGAATGTTCAGTTTTACAAATTGAATAAAGCACTAACCAAAAAGTCAGTAGATGATACTTTTAAAGAAATCTCAAAAGATCGAGTCGGTAATTACCTAATAAATGATCAACGTATTTCTTATAACACAGCAGCAGGAAATCAAGTTATATACTCTTTAGTTTCTTACAGAATTGATGCGGAACCTTCATTTCTAGTAGGTACGACAACTAAAGAGCAAAAATATGCTTATTTATTGCTTGTTGAATGTGGTGACGCTCTAGCTATTTTAAAAAAATATGTAGACACTCCTGAAGCAAACTTTTCAAGTTTCTTAGAAGAGTTTGATTATGATAAGTTTTGTCATTTTCACGGAGATAAAGCACCAGAGTACGAGCGAGTGACAATGAAAAATATGAGTATTTCAAATGCTGTTATTAGATCTCGATCATTAGAAGCTAAAAGCTTAAACGGAATTCTGTCATCTAATTCGTCTAGCAGGTCCATCCCAAGTAACTTTAGAATGAAGATTGGTGAAGAGTCTTATACTTTAACACCAAGCACATCAAGGGTAAGCCATAGAGATAAAAAATCGGGCTTTGACGGTTTGGTTGATTGGGTTGTTTTAACAAAAGATGAACTAAAAGTTACGACAAATCAAAGTGAATTTTTAAGTAATTTCGCCTCCCCAGTTTGCTTAAAAGATATATTTGATTTGGGTTTCAAAGTTGTTGCTGTTCTTATTGACCTTGGAGAGATTGAAAGTAAAATCGCTAGTGGAAATGTCACTCTAACTAAGGACAATGGAACGTTACTTAAGGCTTGTGAAATTAACAAACTTTTCAATCAACTAAAGTCCCCAATTCTAATTGAAGATGATACGTTAAAAATTAAAGGTAAATTTTTAGCAGGAAAAGTTTCCTACACAAAAAAAATAATAACCATCAGAAATAAACTACTAGAGAGTATTATAGTATCTGAAAATGGTGCAGATTCATTTACTTTGGGTTCTTATATTAATAAAAATAAACCATTTTCCGCTGTGTTTGATTCTCCAAACTATTCATACTATTCAAAGTCTTGCTTCGAAGATAAGCAGTTATTAAATAATATTCAGTCTATATTGAATATATTTGATGATAGTCACAATTTTTCAAACGTAGTGACAGAAAAAGAAAAGCCTCACGCTAGTAACCTAACTCAATTTCCAACTAGTTCATTATTTAGGCAAGTAGAAGAACAATATTGTGCGGATCACGATATTGTTATTTGTGATGATATGAATGATGAATGGGCTGATCATATTGCCATTCGTAGTAGTGGTGGGGTTCCATCTATTTCATTTATCCATTCAAAATTTACTAAGAAAGATTCGTATGGCGCTAGCGCTTTTCACGATGTTGTTGCTCAAGCACTAAAAAATATTGGGCGAACTCAAGCAGTTAAAGAGCAATTTAAAAAGAAATATGACAACGAGTGGAGTAGGAATTACGAGAGCACCAACATTCCGCGAGTTACAGGTGCAGCCAATTGGCAAGGTATAGAGTCAGCACTAGATAATGTTTATGAAAACCCAAACTCTATAAAGAAAATAGTATTAGCAACACCCTTTCTGAGCAAAGCAAAGTTAACGGATGAATTAACCAAGCTAAAACAAGGTCAAAAGTGCAAACCGCACTATGTTCAGCTCATCTGGCTAATAAATACCTTTATTAGCTCCTGTAAAGACCTTGGCGTTCAAGCTCATATTTTGTGTAAGCCGTAGCCAAAACCTTACAGGCCATTTTGTTGTTTTCAAAAGGCGTCAGTAAAAATCTATATAACAATATTAAATTGAGTACAAATTGCTTTGAACTGAGGAGCAAAGCTCTGACTTAATATTTTACTGTTGTCATGGGAGCTATAGTCCAAAGCTGTTGAAGATTTATAGGTCTCGTACTTTTCATTTTTATATTCTTCGCGTTTAAGAGTAGAACTAACGATAACTTGATTATTCATATTCTCGAATATCTCAATCATTTTCAACTCTTTATCCGTTGACAACTCTCTGTCTCTGAAAGAATCAATAATGATCGGAAATTTATGTTTAAAGACCACTTGTAGAGCATATATTTTAGCAAAGTAAAATTCTTGTTCTTCGCTTCCTGAATAGTTGACAGATTTTTTCGTAAACAAACTATCAAAGGTTTGAATTCCATTTTCATCGACTAATTTATATACCATGTTCATTGCTTTAACTATGGCATCAATTAATTGTTTCTGGTGGGTTGATATACCTTCTTGTTTAGAGTTAGATTCATCAAGCGTTAGTCTCAACGCTTCAATTTCTCTTTGCTTTTTTGCTAACTCTTTGTCTATGCTTCCTGCTTTTTTTAACTCATCTTGAAAAAGTATAATATCTCTTAATTCAGGTGTAACTTGCTCAAGTTCTTTGTTGATTTCTTTTTGTGTTTTTTCAATATCGAAGTCTAATCGAGAAATTACTTCTCTTTTAATTTGAATGTTCTTTTCAACAGATTCCAGTATTGAACTTCTTACTTGTTTATTACTTACATCAAAAGTTACATCTTTAGATTTATAAGTAATGTTAGTGCTACCGCAGTCATCGCAATTAACTTGTCCAACACTTATGGATCTATTAAGTG
>NZ_JACGWF010000040.1:0-37016 GCF_014077595.1 Colwellia sp. 6M3
CTATTAACTCTGCTTTTGCCAATGATTTGAGCATTACATTAAATAGCATTCAACCATCTCATAATTATGTATGTCCTGTGGATAGTGTACTAAGTGATAAAGTTGAATCTTTCTTAGCTAACTCACCAAATTTATCTAATCAAGCACGCTCGAAACTACTCTGGCAAAAATCTAAAGCTATTTTTTGTGAATTTGGTTTTAGCGAAGACTATTTAAGGCAGTTAAAAAAAATTACAAATTTACCTTCCGATGAAGTGAATTCAGATATTTTAAGTATTGCTATATATGATTTGACCGCATTTTATTTTAAGTATTCTCAAAAAAAATCTTGCGATTTTTTCTATGAAAATAAGCTAGCTACAAGCAGTGCGTCTAAAATTTTTTTGAAATACTTAGATATGGTTGAACTTCAATACTGCTCTGAATTAACATCTGTAGAAAAGATTAGAGTGTTTTATAGGCTACTGGAATCAAATAAAGGCGATAACCTATTTATAAGTAATGTCTATTTAAATATAGCTCGTTTATATTCATATATTGGTCAGTATACTTTGGCAGCTAACACGTTTAAAAAACAACTTTCCTTCATAAATGACAAATTCGACATACATTGGACTTATTATGCTATCGCTACTGAGTTAATAGATGCAGGAGAGTTTGAAGAAAGTAAGCAGTACTTTAGGAAATTTGAAGCAGGACAAAAACAATTTATAGACACACAAGATTACAAGGTTTTATTACTTACTTTAAAAATTAAGTTTGCTTATATAGAAAAAAAATTCGATGTAATGTTAGCACTTATTGAAGAGTTCGAACCGTATCAAAACAGTACTGAAGCACTGCATAAAAATAATAAAATGATTCTTTTCAAAGCTATCGCTTGTTTGGAAAATAATAGGGTCGAATGCATCAATGAATCTATCGCCAATAAAGACTTATTAATTGAACAAACCAAGGATACAAATCGACGTTACCTTTATGAGTTTTTAATTAAATATTATATTTCTCAAAACCAAGCTATCTTAGCGCAAAAATACTTCGAAACTTATATTGATATTAATCAGAAATCTTTAATTAGTCAGCAAGACTCTGTTTCTATTTTAGGTTTTGCAGAATTACAACAAGATATGGTTGCACTGGAGCTTAGTTTAGTTTCTGAAAAATTAGAGAAATCAAAAATTACCTTAGTACTATCCGGCATATTAATATTTGTTTTGCTCGCTATCTGCTTATTTGTTTGGCATCTAAAAAATAAACAAACAATATTATCAGAAACCGACGAGTTAACACGTATTTTCAATAGACGTGCAATATTCGAACAAATAAACAATCTCAAACAAACCCAAAATGATGATGTTCACGCTATTATTCTATTTGATTTAGATGAATTTAAATCAATCAATGATAAGTATTCGCATATTTGTGGTGATAAAGCACTGAGACATATTGTTAAATTAACTAAAATGAATATCAGGCAGCAAGACCTCTTTGGTAGAGTTGGAGGCGAAGAATTTATAGTTTGCTTAAAAGATTTAGAAAAAATTTCTGCACAAGTTATTGTCGAGCGAATTCGAAGTAGTTTCGAAGGTAATGCTATGCTTTTAGATAATGGCGAGAAACTCACTGTTACGGCTAGCTTCTCAATAACTTATGTTGAAAACTCTACATCGAGTTTTGAAATGTTATATCAAAAATTAGATAATGCGCTTTATAAGGCAAAAGACTTGGGTAGGAATAGGGTCGTAGAAGTTTAAGTTAGCTTATGTGCTATTAACCTCAGCCTAGGCTTTGAGCTTTGTAAGTTCATCTTTAGGTGAGTTCTTTAAGCAATTTCTTTAAGCTGAAGTATATTATGAGACCACTAATTATATTGATATTAATTCGTGGTGCTTTATTCTCGATAGTTTCTTGTCTTTGTGTTTAAAGCTTCATTTTATCCCATCAGCTTAATCGCATTGCTTGATGGTATAAAATGATATTTATCTCAATCGTTTATCTCTTAATTTACTGAGCAACTACCTAGTAATGTTATGCGTATATCGTTTTTGCCCAACGGGTTAAACCAGCGGTAACACTACCAAAATGATCACCAATTACAATCGGTATATCTTGAAATTGCTTTTGTAAAAATGTATTTAGCACTGGTGATTTAGCACTACCGCCGGTGACAAAAACCACATCTGGCTGGCAATTTGCCTGCGTAATAGCGTCTGTCATTAGTACCGCAATAGCATTTAGTTCACGTTTACATGCTACTTCAAAATCCTCATTGTTCAGCTTAATATTGAGTCCATTGTCGATATCAGATAAATCTATCTTTTGCTCACTTGTTTCAGTTAAGCCAATCTTACTTTGCTCAGCAGCATTGACCACACGGTAACTCAACTTTTGTTGCTGAACGGTCAATAAACGCGTTAATAGTTCTGGGTTTTCTGAATCACGTATAAGCTGCTCTAAAAAGCGAGTGTTAGCGGCACTGTAGAACTCAGTTTGATGGTTAATGTTGTTAATTGCCATTGCTTGCCAGTAACTATTGCTTGGCATCGGTTTTCCGGATTTAAGTAAACTATTTAAACCAAAGCTAGGCATAATCCCCTTAAGCGCAAAAGCAATGTCGAAATCATTACCGCCAACACGTTCGCCGCTGTGGCTTAGCAGGTCGCGGGCTCTATCTGTTAATAATGCTTGTTTAGGTCCCATTAAAAGCATAGAGCAATCAGTAGTTCCACCACCAATATCGACCACTAAAACTTTCGTTTCGCTCGTTAGGCTTGCTTCATATTCAAAACCAGCAGCTACAGGTTCAAATTGAAATTCAACATCTTTAAAGCCAACTCGCTTAGCCGCATTTGTTAGAATTTTTATGGCTTGTTGGTTACTCTCTTCACCACGTAAACCTTGAAAATTAATCGGGCGGCCGATAACGGTTTGACTTACACTTCTGCCTAATGCAGTTTCAGTCAGACTTTTTACGTTACTCATCATTGCAGCAACGATATCTTCAAATAATTCGATTTGTTGGGGTAGTAAGCCGCTGGCACCGAGAAACGATTTAGGTGATTTTATGTAATAGCCTTCGTCAGGCTCTTGCAGATAATTGTTTAATGCTTGTTGACCGAACGACAGATCGGTAGGGTAACCGTCAAGAGTTAACTCACGAATTGAATTTTTACCCTTTTGTAATTGATTCTTTCGTTGTAGTTGAAAATTTAATTGCTCAGATTCTGAAAGATTTTTGTGCAACAAGTTAACAATAACGTCGCGACTTGGTGCATACAAGCTTGACGAAATATAACGACCATGATCACCTAAAGACAACAGTTTTGGGCTGTTGTTTTCCATAACGCCGACAGCGCAATTTGAGGTGCCGTAATCAAATCCAATCATGTGAACTCCAGTGATAAAAAGGCCGCGTAGAATACTGATATATTGGTCACTAGGCAAGGTATTTTAAGCTCTGCACAGGTAAAACTACTTTTTAAGCGTGCTTTAAAGCTTTGTTTTAAATAAATGTTTTAAATAAGTGTTTTTAAATAATTGGTAGAGAATAAATCGCGTTAGCCATGTGGAGGGATGGTCTTACCAAAAATTAACGTTATATGATAATTGAGCTTTGATTTACGAAAAATAATTAAAAGTAGAATTAACTACCTTTAATTATTTTATGTGTAGCAGGTTGTTAAAAAACTAACCAGTCGTCATAGCTAATATAGTTTTAATATCTAGCGTTTCTTGATATTGCACAAAACCTTTAGTGCACTTTACTCTGGCTAACACTGCCATTCTATCTGAAAGTTCATTCCCTTCATTATTTGAGTGGCCTTTAACATGACTAATAATTAAATTACTTTTTAGTGCTTGGTAAAGGGTAAAACATTGCTTAATAACCTCAAGGTTTTTAATCTCTTCACCTTTACCACGTGTCCAGCCTTTAGCTTGCCATCCTTTTGCCCATTTAGTAATGCAATCAATTGAATACTTAGAGTCAGACAGCACTTGTACTGTTTTACCTTGTGCAATATGACCTTGAGCATATTTAAAAGCTGCAAGCATGCCATTAAGCTCTGCAGTATTATTGGTGCCCATAGGCTCGTATAAACCATACCAAAGTTCTACTAGCTTTTGCTGATGATAAACTGCCATGCCCGTGCCAGACTTGCCTGGATTAGGCGAGCATGCACCGTCGCAGTATATATTAATGTCGGAAACTTTAGCTGATACAGGGCTCTCAGCTTTAACATAAGCGGCGGAAGCTGTTGGCTTAGTGGTGCTTCCTTTGCTCATTGAGCGCTTGGTCAATGCTTTAGTGTAAGTTGATTGAAAAGCAGCTTCAGCTTCTGCCTTTGATGGAAAACCCATATATTGTGCATCTGCACGTCCTTGAGTGTGGTTTTTAACATCATTCCATTGCTCAAATACGCCAGTTTTAGCGCCTTTCCATACTACGTAATATTTTTTACTCATAAAATGTTAACCATAACCTTAATGTTTAATCTTAATTAGTTTTGTTGTTGTTTTTAACTGACCAAATAACTAACAATATACCCGCGATAAAAAATGGAATACTCAACATTTGTCCTGCAGTTAACGCAATGTCAGCGGTATAAGATGCTTGTTTTTCTTTCAACATTTCAATAAGAAAGCGTGCGGTAAAAATTAAAATTAAGAAAATACCTAAAATAGAACCTTTTGGTGTTTGTGCTTTTTTAATCTTATAAATAAACATCAAAACAAAAAATATACTTAAATAAGCAAAAGCTTCGTAGAGTTGAGAAGGGTGTCGGGCAACGTTATCGATACGGGCGAAAATTACAGCCCAAGGTACATTACTTGGTGTGCCTAAAATCTCTGAGTTGACAAAGTTTGCACTTCGAACGAAAAAACCAAATAAAGCGGTACAAATGGCAAGTCTGTCGAGTAACCAAAGAAAGTTCATTTGATACTTTTTACTATAAATACCTGCTGCGATAATAGCGCCTAATCCACCGCCGTGGCTTGCTAGTCCGCCTTCCCAAATGGCTAATATTTTCAGCGGATTAGCAAAGTAATAACCCGGTTCATAAAAGAAACAGTGTCCTAAGCGAGCACCCACAATTACGCCTATCACTATGTAAACCAACAAATTATCTAATGCGGCCAAATCTTGCTTTTCGCTTTGAAAAATCCACTTCATTACTTGCAAGCCAGATAAAATAGCTGTGGCGAATAACACGCCATACCAATGTACAGTTAATGGCCCAATCGAGAAAAAAACAGGATCTAAGTCCCAAACTAAATGATGCAAAGCGTAACCCTTAATATTGCTAATGTTTAATAATGTTAAGTGGCTCTTTATTAATTAACCACATATATGCCGATATTCTATCAAGCTACTTGTTGTTGTGGTTAATTAATTTTACCTAAAGGCATAAGGACAAATAAAGGTTGTTAAATTTTGTTTGAAACTTGTTCAAAGAATAAATGCGTTAAGTTGATTTATTAAATGCTCACAGAGGTAAGTAAGTTAAATAAACATAGAGAACATTATTTATAAGATCCGGTTTTAGTGACTATGAAATAGATCTGTGCATACGTATTCAGTGATTAATCATAAGTGTATATATCGTCAGGATTGATGAATAAACGAATGAAATAATTATTTCATTGCCCAATTTAACTAAGGACCAAGGCAAATTGCACTAAGAAAGTGCCTGTTGTTTTTCAAACTAATACCCATTTAGTGATATTTTTGAATACGTATGCACAGTCTGTGCATAGATTAATAAGCTCTCTATATTAAAGTTGTTAAGAATTTAATGACGATGAATTAATAAACAAATAACTAATAACAAAAATAAAAACTCAAGATTAATATAGGGGAATGTCTAGTATGTTTAAATCCAAGCCTAACAAGCTCGCATTGGCTATTTCTTGTGGATTATTAACGTTAACTGGGGCTGCATTTGCTCAACAAGTTGATGATGAAAAAGAAATTATAATCACAGAAAGAATCACAGCAGATAACGAAATTGAAGTGATAGAAGTGACAGGTTTTCGGCGTTCACTTATCGAGTCGATTAATCAAAAACGCTTTGCTGATACGGTTTCAGAACAACTAACCGCCGATGATTTAGGCGGTTTACCTGATGTGTCTATGGCAGATGCATTAACTCGCTTACCCGGTATTTCTGCGGTGAGAACTGGTGGGCAAGCGGCCGAGATTAACATTAGAGGTATGTCGGGTGGTTTTATTTCCACCACACTTAATGGTCGCGAACAGGTCTCAACGAGTGGACAACGTAGTGTTGAGTTTGACCAATACCCCTCAGAACTTATTTCTAATGCTGCGGTTTATAAATCACCGAAAGTCACACTTATTGAAGGCGGGGTTGCTGGTACCGTTGAATTAAAAACCGCGAGTCCATTAAAAAATGAAAAAACACATGCCTTTACCGTTAATGCCCGCGGGATGTTCAATGATTTAGCCGGTGATATCCCTGATGCCGCGTCAAGCGGTCATCGTTTTAGTGTTTCTTATCAAGGTAAGTTTTTCGATGATAGTGTAGGCGTTGCATTAGGTTATGCACGCTTATTCCAACCGAGTGCCACCACTCAATTTGTCGGATTAGCGTATAGCAAATCTAAAGATGTTGATAACATTGAAAATGATTCTGGCGGTCCAGAAGATTGCCCTGAGTGTGAGTACATTGGTGAAGGTTTTGAATTACAACATAAAGGTGGTGAAGAAACCCGTGATGGTTTCGTTGCGACTCTAGAGTGGCAACCAACGGATAATTTTAATTTAAAATTTGATGGTTTTTATTCTAAATTTGACTCTGAAGAATTTGCTCGAGGTTATCGCGTTAAACTCGAAGGCGATCAAGCCGTCATTAGTAATCCTATTATAGAGAACAATGCCGTTATTGGCGGGAGTTTTAATCGAACGTCAAATAGCTCAACGCGCATAGAAATCGTTAATGATGATAATACTGATTACGATGAAGTAAAAAGCCTAGGCTTAAATGCAGATTGGGATATTACGGAAAGGCTCAACATGAATGTTGACCTTTCTTATTCTTCCGCTACAAGTGAATTTAGAAATGGTTTGATTTGGGCGTTAGTGGCTGAAGATGCAAATGCTGACTCACCTAACTTTGATAACAATGTATCGATAAACTACTTGCTTAATGGTTTAAATTTACCTGATGTTGGATTGAATCAAGCAGATGCTTTTACTGATTTGAACCGAGTAATGGTCTCAAAATATGGCATTTACCCTTATATAAATAAAGATGAGGTAAGCGCTGTTCGCCTTGATTTTAAATACCAATTAGAAAATGATGTTTTCTCTTCAATTGAAGTTGGCGCAAGATATTCTGAACGAGAATACAGTAATGACCGATCTGTTTTTGAATATGGTAGCGACAGCGGTTTTAATTTATTAGAACCCCCGTTAAATATTACTGAAGATATGGCCACTGTGGTTAATTGGCAAGGAGACTTTTCTTATTTCCCAAGCTATTTAGCGCTTGATCAAGATGCAGTTCTTAATGCTTGGTTTCCAAACGGAATTCCACAACCTGTGCAAACTTGGGGACCCACGGCAGGTGGTGTTGTTAACGGTGCCGGTCGAGGTGAAGGTAATACTGATTGGACACTAAAAGAAAGTGGTCAAGTATTTGAAGATATATTTGCTGTCTACATTATGGCTAACATTGATACTGAGATTGGTGGTTTGCCGGTTACGGGTAATATTGGTGTTCGTATGGTTGATACTAAACAATCAGCGACTTCTTTACAGGATGTTGGTGGTGATATTGAACTCGGTGCGCAAAATATTACCGATGAAGTGGGCTTAGTTAATAATCGCTATTTACCGACGGTGATCAGCAACAGTTACATTGATTACTTACCGCAGATGAACTTGAATTTTAAGTTAACGGATAATGATCAAATACGTATTGCCGCAGCAAAAGTAATGAGTCGACCTAATATTGATCGCTTGGCATCAAACAGTAGTGTCAATATCAACAAAGTAATTACTGAAAATGGCTCATTCGCAGAGGTCAGCGGTAATGCCAGGAATAGCCCACATTTAAAGCCTTTTTACGCCAATCAATATGATTTGTCTTATGAGAAGTACTTTGTCGATACCGACGGGTCTTTCGTTGCTGCTGTGTTTTATAAAGATATTGAGTCTGCCGGTATTATAACGCAAACCATCAGCGAATATGACTTCGCTGGTAACGGTTTAGTGGTACCAGATGAATTTATAGACCCGCTAAGTGGTGTCCCCTTAACTATTCGAAATGGTAATTTTGAAACGGCATTTAACGATGATAAAGGCGGATACATCAAAGGTATTGAAGTTGCCTATACGCAAATATTCTCCTTTCTACCTGAACTTTGGTCTGGCCTAGGCTTTACCGCTAGTTATTCTCATACAAAAAGTGAAATACAGCAAATATCTAAGTTAGGCGCTCAAAATTTACCTATTTCGTTACCAGGGTTATCCGAAAATGTAATTCAAACGACCGTTTTTTGGGAGTATCAAGGTTTTGAAACACGCGTCAATGTGCGTTATCGCGATGCTTTTGTTTCCGAACAGGTGGCGGTTGAAGCGCAAACGGTTAATTACGACGATGAAATGATTATCGACTATCAAGCTTCATATCAAATAAATGAAAATTTTGGCGCTGTATTCCAAATTAATAATGTTACCGACGAGCCTACCAAAAGTTACTTTGGCTTTGAAGCACAAACGGGCACGTTGCAGTATTTTGGTCGTCAATTCTTTTTGGGGCTGACTTATGCGTTATAAGCACAGAGTTAATGGAGTAAATTTTATGTTTAACAAAAACTCAATGTTACAGCTGCTGGCTATAACTTTAATATCGTTCATTTTATCTGCCTGTGGTGGGTCAGAAACAACTAAATCGGGACAACAATTATTAACTTGTGATGTGCCTTTGGTGCCCAATGCAACGGGAGATAGTTGTGTGGCACCTGAGCCTATTCAATGTCCGGTGCCAACGGTACCCGATGCAAAAAATGAATCTTGTGTGGTGGGTGTTGATCCTAATGCACCAGCACCAATATTTTTCCCTAGTGCAAACCAAGCTGTGCTTTATTTTAATCGAGCAGATGCCGCTTATGATGAATACAAACTGCATAATTGGAATACGCCTGAGTGTGACGCTTATGCCCCTGATTCTATAGCTTCAAGCTGGGATAGTGGTCTTGTGCATAGCGGTGTTGACCCTGTTTATGGCGCCTATTGGATTTTGAATCTGATAGATGACTTTACTGAATGTGGTAATTTCATTATTCATAAAGGCACTGATGATGCTGGTAAAGAAATGGGCGGTGGTGACTTTAAAATGCCACTTAAACAAGATGATGCCACGTATCAACGAATGAACTTTACTTTCTCTGGTGTTGCTTCTGTTTTTGAATATCCTGTCGTTTCCTTGGGTGTACAACCGTTGAAAATATCGGGTTATTCTGCACATTGGATTGACAGCAATACTTTTGTTTGGAATGCACCAGAAGAAGTAACTGATGTTAAATTACATCATTCTGTTAATGCTGGCATTGCTGCAAATGACGACGATGTAGTTAGCGGTACAATCGTAGCTCTGTCTGAAACTGTCTTGTCAGACGAAC
The DNA here is from genome assembly GCF_014077595.1 of Colwellia sp. 6M3. Classification (NCBI taxonomy): domain Bacteria; kingdom Pseudomonadati; phylum Pseudomonadota; class Gammaproteobacteria; order Alteromonadales; family Colwelliaceae; genus Colwellia; species Colwellia sp. 6M3. Next base: position 9,646 of record NZ_JACGWF010000040.1, read on the forward strand.
AAAAAGCAATGGCTCCACAAGTTTCACAGTGGCCAGGGTTTTCAGCCGACTGGAGTAAAGAAACGGCGAAAGGTTTATTAAAAAATCAATTAGTTTTAGTCGGTTACAATAGCGAAGGTAAGGCTATTGCTGGTACTTATGTACAAACCCCTAAGGTATTAGATAATTTATATACCCAAGGTGATGCTGATGCCGATGAAGCCAACTTGGGCCTTAGCTATAACAGCACCGGCATTAGCGTCGCATTATGGGCGCCAACGGCTCAAAGTGTCAGCATTAATATGTATGATGCTAATAAAAGTAAGTTAACTAGCGCCGTAATGAGTGAAGATACTGATACCGGCATTTGGTCATATCAAGGCGATGCTAGTTTAGATCGTATGTTCTACCAATTTGAATTATCGGTATATCATCATCAAAACCAACTAGTAGAAACATTAACAACAACAGACCCTTACTCTGTAGGTTTGTCTACTAATGGTGATTATTCTCAGTTTGTTAATTTAGCCGACAGTGAACTCATGCCTGATGGCTGGGACACTGAACAAGTTCTCAGCACTAAATCATATGAAGATGCGGTTATTTATGAAGCACACATTCGAGACTTTAGCGCTTTAGATAAAAGTACGGATGAAGCCAATAGAGGTAAGTATTTAGCGTTTACCGAAACAAACTCTCTACCAGTACAGCATCTACAAAAACTGGTTGATAATGGTTTAACCCATTTTCATCTCTTGCCTGCTAATGATATTGCCTCTATTGATGAAGACCCAGCAAAGATTGTCGATTTGACCAATACCGTTGCTGAACTTTGTGCAGTTAGAGCCGAAGCACCTGTATGTGGTGTTGAAAGCGCTGATAAAACACTGCTTTCTGTCCTTGAAAGCTATAACACTTATTCAAATGATGCCGCTGATTTAATCAATGTATTACGTGATGTAGATAGTTTTAATTGGGGTTATGACCCAAAACACTTTAACGTACCTGATGGTATTTATGCCTCAGATGCCGATGGTGTAGCTCGTATTATAGAAATGAGAGCTATGATCCAAGCCTTACATGACTTAGGTTTACGTGTTGTTTTAGATGTTGTTTATAACCATACCAGCTCTGCAGGTATATCAAGTAACTCTGTTCTAGATATGGTTGTACCGGGTTATTATTATAGTCGTGAAATCGAAACAGGCGCGGTAATTCAATCCACTTGTTGTAATGATACAGCACTTGAACATCGCATGATGGATAAGTTGATGGTTGACTCACTGAAAAGTTGGACGCAACATTATAACTTCGATGGTTTTAGATTTGACATTATGAGCCATGGTAGTAAAACACAAATGTTAGCTGCCCGAGATGCTATTCAAGCAATTGATAGTGACACGCACTTTTATGGTGAAGGTTGGACACGTGATGACCGCGGTTTTGAGCAAGCCAATCAGTTTAATATGGCAGGTACTGAAATCGGCACCTTTAATGATCGTCTGCGTGATGGCATAAGAGGTGGTAAATTTTTCAGTAATAACAGTGAAGATACTGATGTATTTAAGCAACAAGATATTATTAAACTTGGGCTAGCAGGTTCACTTGCGGACTATGTTTTAAAAAGCGCCAGTGGAACTAGTGTTTTAGGTAGTGCATTTTCACCGAATATGTACGCTAAAGACCCTGCAGATGTTATCAATTATATCTCAAAGCATGATAACGAAAGCTTATGGGATCAATTACAGTTTACCCTTACACCTACCATGGGCATGCAAGATAGAGTCAGAGCACAAAATGTTTCTCAATCCATTGTCTTACTTTCACAAGGCATTCCATTTTTACAAATGGGCGGCGACTTTTTACGCTCTAAATCATTAGACCGTAATACTTATGATGCTGGCGATTGGTATAATTTTGTTGATTTTACTTACAATACCAACAACTGGAATAAAGGCTTACCACTCGATAAAGGTGGACGTAGCGACGAAGATTTATTGCGCTTTGGGCTCAACGCTGACAGTAATGTTGGCATGAATGAAATATCGTTCGCTTCAAATGTCTTTAATGAGTTTTTGAACATTCGTACATCAAGCCCGTTATTTAAGCTAACTACCAGTGCAGATATAGTTAACCGTGTCGGTTTTCATAATATTGGCAAAAACCAAACTCAAGGACTTATTGTTATGAGCATTGATGATGGTATTGGTTTTGATGATTTGGACCCTGCTAACGATGCAATAGTGGTGGTGGTAAACGGTTCAAATACAGCATTGTCGCATACTGTGTCTACTGCTGAAGGCTTTAGCTTGCATGGTGCGCAATTAGTTTCAGTTGATAGCACAGTTGCCAGTGCTAGTTTTAACCAAGGCGAAGGAGAGGGCACTTTCACTGTGCCGGCATTAACAACGGCGGTATTTGTTAAAATACAAGGCGAACAACAAGGCACAGGTTTATCAGCAATTGCTACGGCAGGTGCACCTGATGTTGTACCTTTTGGTGACACTACAGTTTATGTGCGCGGTGGAATGAATGGTTGGGGCGAAGTTGACTCCTTTATTTATCTTGGTGAAGGTGTATATCAAACGTCGATTAAACTAACGGCAAACGATTATGAGTTTAAAGTTGCCTCAGGTGATTGGTCGACCGCTAATTTTGGTGCACCCAATACCGGTAATATTGTGGAAGAGGGGGTAGATTTTACTTTAACCTCAGGTGGCGACAACCTAGCGATATCAATTAGTGCAGACTCTACGTATATCTTCACCCTTGATGCCTCAAATATCGATGCGCCGATATTAACGGTTAAGAATGAAGAGCCTTTTGTCGGTACAACTGTGTATATTCGTGGTGACATGAATGGCTGGAATGAGTCAAACCCTTTCACCTATGTTGGTGGTGGTAAGTATTCTGCGACATTTATTGTCGAGGCTGACACTTATAGTTTCAAAGTTGCCTCAGCAGATTGGTCGACAGTTAATATGGGCGCACCAGCGAATGATACTGAAGTGCTTATAACAGAAGAACAATTATTATTACCTAGCAGTAACGATAATTTAACGATAACTTTCCCAGACACTCAAGAATACACATTCACCTTTGATGCCTCAAATTTGGATGCACCAACGCTTTCTGTGTATAAATCAGAGATGTTTGGTGACACTAGCGTATATATTCGTGGTGATATGAATGGTTGGGGTGAAGTCGACACATTAACTTATCAAGGTAATGCAAGCTATTCGGTTGAGGTTGAATTAGCGGCTGCTAGCTATGGTTTTAAAGTAGCATCAGCCGATTGGTCAACCTTTAACTTAGGCGCAGGATCTGATGGAGGGGTTGTTAACCTTGATCAATCTTTAACATTGTCAGCGGGATCAAATGATAATTTATCATTTTTTGTCGATGAAGTAGCAACCTATGTATTTACGGTCACAGGGCCTAACCCGAATGCACCGACGGTAACGGTCACGAAAAAATAAAGCCCTTATTTAAGCTCGCGGCTAACGGTATTTAAACCGGTAATATTAGTCGCTATTTTATTTTTATCATTGTTCAAGTAATCGCTAACAATGAAAATAAATACTACAGCTAACAAATAAAATTTAAACGCCCTAGCTTGCTAGGGCGTTTTTTTTATTACCACCTAGGCTTTGTATCGGTTTGTATTGGCTAAATCTGCAGATGTTTGCATACGTATTCAAGCTTGTTCAGAGGACATTCAAACGGATGCCTATGGAAATTAATAGCATTGAGACAAGTTGCCAGCTCATGGATCGGGTAAAACTAAAAATGGTTTGTGTTAATGTAACTTAACTATTGTATTACAAGGACTTTATTTGAGTTTGTCTGGTTTTCGTTATGGGTAATATTTTAAGAGACGTTACCCACTTTGATGTAAACAATTTGGTGAGTTACTTATTAACAGCAGGATAACAAAATACTTTCTTATTTTTACTACCTTGAGTGCTTGATGAATACGTATGTAAAGTGTATTCATCATCAAGCGTCCGCTTTATATTAGGATCGTCTGCAAAAATATGCAGAGACAAATACTAATTAACGACATCAGCGCCGGATCGCTGAATAATAATTAAAGCATGGATGTATAGGGGAGTTCACCAGTGTTAAATTTTAAACCAAGCCGAGTAACTTTGGCATTGTTATCAAGCGGTTTCATGGCACTAAGTATGCCACTGCTTGCTGAAGAAGTAGCAGTTGAAACAGCGAAAGAAAAAGAAGTAGAAACAATCACAGTTACAGGCATACGTGGAAGCTTACAAAGAGCTCAAGCAATTAAAATGAGTTCAAGCTCTATCGTTGAAGTTTTATCGGCGGAAGATATTGGTAAATTACCTGATACAAGTATTGCTGAATCATTAGCACGACTTCCTGGTGTAACAGGGGAAAGAAGAAATGGCCGTACTAGTGGCTTATCTGTTCGTGGTTTTAATGAAAACTATGTCGGTACTTCACTTAATGGCCGTGAATTACTCGGTATGGGTGACAACCGCGGTGTAGAATATGATTTATACCCAACTGAAATCATATCTAATGTTGTTGTTTATAAAACTCCTGAAGCAGGATTAGTGTCACAAGGCATTGGTGGTACGGTTGATTTACAGACAGTGAGTCCACTTAATTCAGATTCTGTCATGGCATTCAATGTCAATTTTGAACAGAATGAAAAAGATTCAGCAAACCCAGATTATGACAATGACGGACACCGTTTTTCATTCAACTTTGTTGATAAGTTTATGGATGATACCTTAGGCGTTGCTTTAGTCTTATCTTCTTTAGAAACACCACGCCAAGAAGAAAACTTCCGCGCATGGGGTTATGCAGATACACCTGAAGGCAATAAAATATTAGGTGGTCACGACTCATTTGTTCGTTCAGCACTTTTAGAGCGTGATTCAATTGCTGCCATTATCGAATATGAACCAACAGATGCATTAAAAATTCAATTCGACGCTTTATATATAGATTTTAGTGAAAATGATGTTCGCCGAGGCCTTGAAGAAGGTGGCCCAGTTTGGGGTGGCGTAAACTATACAGAAACTAATGTAGAAGATGGTTTAGTTACTTCTGGCTACTGGGATGGCTTTCAATCGGTTGTTCGAAATGATGCCCGTACTCAAGATTCTAAACTAACTACATTTGGTTTAAATGTTGAGTACGTTTTGAGTGAAAACTGGACTGCTGAACTAGATATTTCAACAGGCTCTGTTGAAAAATCAATTATTGATGTAGAGAGCTACTCTGGTGTTGGACGTGCTGGCATTGATGGTCGACCTGGTGCTGCACGCTCTTGGGAAATGACTTCAACAGGCGTTATGTATAGTGATCATCCAACACTAGCGGGTGTTGATTATACTGATGAAAACCTTATGCGTTTAGCAGGTCCTCAAGCTTGGGGTGCTCCTATCATTGGTAGTGACGCACAAGATGGCTTTATTAATCGTCCAGAGTTTGAAGAAGATTTAGACAGTGTTCGTTTACAAGTTAATGGCCTACTAGAATACGGTATCATTTCAGGTATTGAAGCTGGTGTACTTTATTCAGACCGCACCAAAGAAAAAATCAATGAAGGCGATTATTTAACTTCACCTGAATATCCAAATGATGGTCCAATCCCTAATGTATTAGGTGTCGCTGATTTAGGCTTTATCGGTATTAACGGCGTTTTAGCTTACGATAGTATTGGTTTATATAAGAGTGGCTACTACACTGAAACTGCTGCTTCGTTAGTGCAAACTGATCGTTTAGGTGATACTTACACTATTAATGAAGAACAATTATCTGCTTATGTAAAACTAAATTTAGAAGCTGAAATTGGTGATGTGTTCATGAGTGGTAATATTGGCTTGCAAGTCGTTAATATTGACCAAAAATCAACAGGTTTCTCGGTTGTTGATAATGCCACTGGTTTTGTTGATGCTACACCGGTAAGTGGTGGAGATTCATATACTGACATTCTACCCACTTTAAATTTAAGCTTTGAAATTGCTGAAAACCAATTTATTCGTACAGCAATGGGTAAAGTATTAAGTCGTCCTCGTATGGATGATATGCGTCCTAATAATAGAGCAACTTTCTCATTCAACGATAACAATATTAATAGCACGGATCCTGAAAATGGAGCATGGTCAGGAAGTAGCGGAAATCCAACACTTAAACCATTAGAAGCAAATCAATTTGATATATCTTACGAGAATTACTTTACAGAAGATGGTTACTTTGCCTCTACATTTTTCTATAAAGATCTAAAAAATTGGCATCGAAGTGGTCAGGCATTAACAGATTTTTCAGATGTCTACATTCCTGAGTATCATCAAGGGTCAACGGGTCAGGCACCAGCAAGCTTTTTAGGTTTTGTTGATTCAACTGAAGACGGTTTACAAGGTTTTGTACGCGGTTATGAATTTCAAGCAAGTGTGCCATTTCGCTTAGTTCACGAAAAGTTAGAAGGCTTCGGTATTGCCGTTAGTGCAACCTTCATTGATGGAGAATTAGAGGACGGTGGTCGTATTCCTGGTCTTTCTGAAGAAAGCTATTCATTGACAGCATATTATGAATACAAAGGTTTTGAATTCCGAATTGCTGGCACTAAACGCGATGAATTTTTAACTGAAACTCGAGGTTTGAGCCTTGCGCTTGATGAAACTGAAGATTTAGGCTCAGAGATTTGGGATGCCCAAATTAGTTACGACTTTAAAGAGTCAGGTATTGAATCACTTGAAGGATTGCGTATTACATTACAAGCGCAAAACTTGACCGATGAAGATACATTACAAGCTGAAGCGACTGACTCTCGACAAATTAGGTCTTATCAATCGTTTGGTGCAAACTACTCGTTAGGTCTTAATTACAAATTTTAATTATTAGGTGTAATTATTAGGTTTAATTAAATAAACGTTTGTAAAATTAAAACCTGCTAGGCTTCTAGCAGGTTTTATTATTTGGACCCTGATAAAGTTTAATATTGAATTTATGTAGCAGTAATAAAGTAGAGAATTACACATGACAAATAAAATTAAGAAAGTCGTTGTTCTAGGCGGTGGTACTGCAGGTTGGATGTCTGCCTCATTAATTAAAAAGCTCATGGGCAAGTCAGTTGATGTTGAATTGGTCGAGTCAGAAAATATAGCGAGTGTTGGTGTTGGAGAAGCGACTATTCCTCCAATTCGTTTATTCAATAGTGTACTTGGTATTAATGAAGCTGAATTTTTGCGAGAGACTAATGCGACTATTAAGCTCGGTATTAAATTCGAAAATTGGAAAAACACCGAAGAAAGTTATTTTCATACTTTTGGTGCTGCAGGGAAAAGTTTACCTTTTTGTCACTTTCATCATTATTTAAAACGTGCACAAGATGCCGGACTAAAAGATAATTTATGGGATTATGACCTGAATTATCTATGTGCAACCCAAGGGAAATTCGCGCAAATAAAGTCCAAAGATCCCATTATTGATATTCCTTACGCTTTTCACTTTGATGCTGGTTTATACGCACAGTTTTTAAGAAAGTTTAGCGAAAAAATTGGCGTTAAACGTATCGAGGGCATGGTTGAAAATGTTGAGCAATGTCAAAAAACGGGTAACGTAAAATCATTAGTACTAAAAAATGGCGAGGTAATTAAAGGTGATTTATTTATTGATTGCTCTGGTTTTCGCGGTCTGCTAATACAGCAAACACTAAATACCGGTTATGAAGATTGGGGGCATTGGCTGCCTTGTGATCGAGCCGTGGCAGTGCCTTCTAAAAGATTTGCTGAAACCGTGCCTTATACTCGCTCAATTGCACATGCAGGTGGGTGGCAATGGCGTATACCGCTGCAACATCGCAATGGTAATGGTCTGGTCTATAGCAGTAAACATTATAGCGATGAACAAGCTAAAGCACTGTTATTAGCCAATATTGAATCAGAGCCCTTAGCTGAGCCTCGCGTGATAAAATTTACCACCGGGCGTCGACGTAAACAGTGGCACAAAAATGTAATCGCTATAGGGCTATCGAGTGGATTTTTAGAGCCGCTTGAGTCAACCAGTATTCATTTGATTCAATCAGCCATTGTTCGTCTGATTCATATGTTCCCACAAAAGGGTATCAGTACAGCTCAAGTTGATGAATATAATCGTCAATCGAGAGTAGAGTATGAGCAAATTCGAGACTTTATTATCTTGCATTATCATGTAAACCAAAGAGATGACAGTCAGCTGTGGCGTGATTTACGTGAAATGGACATACCTGAGTCTTTAGCAGAAAAAATTAAACTCTTTAAAGAAACCGGCAAAATATTTCGAGAGCAAAACGACTTGTTTAATGAAGGTTCATGGTTACAAGTGATGTTAGGGCAGGGCATAGAACCAGAAGATTATCATCCTTTGGCGAATGATATGCCGCTTGAGCAGCTCAACTCAATGTTAGCGAAAATTAAAGCTATCAAACATGAGCCGCTAACAAAGCTGCCAAGTCATGATGAATATTTAACTAATTTTTGTCGGTTGTAGTGATTAGTTATTTTACTTATTTTATTTATTTTTAAATTCCAATTGTTAAACAGAGTGATCAATGAAACACAGTAAACTAGGCAAATCGACTATCGAATCATCACGTCTTATCTACGGCTGTATGCGTATTGCTGGCGACAACAGTACGAGCGATCGTAGTAAAGGTAAACGAGCGATAATGACGGCGTTGGATGCAGGCTATAACCATTTTGATCATGCTGATATATATGGTGGTGGTGCAAGTGAAAGTATTTTTGGAGAGTTATTAGCAGAACAACCGCATTTACGTGAACAAATGATTATTACCTCGAAAGCGGGTATTCGACCAAAAAATAATGATGATAGCTACGCACCTACTCGTTATGACTTTAACCAAAAATATTTATTGGCCAGTGTTGAAGGTTCATTAAAACGCTTAAATACCGATCATTTAGATCTGTTTTTGCTGCATCGACCTGACTATTTATTTGACGCTAATGAGGTGGCAGAAACCTTTGCGTTATTAAAAGCCAGCGGTAAAGTTAAGCACTTTGGTGTCAGTAACTTTAAACCTTCGCAGCTAGCGTTATTAAAGTCGGCTATGTCTATGCCATTATTGGTTAATCAGGTTGAAATTAATATTCACAATATCGATACTTTACTTGATGGCACGTTAGAACAATGCCAACAGCATGGTATTACACCGATTGCCTGGTGTCCGCTGGGCGGCGTTGCTTACTCTGCGTGGGGCAACACTTTTTCAGTTGAAGATGAGCAAAGAATTGAAAGCGAGCTAAACAACCAAAGTAAAAAATATGGTTGCGCACCTTGGCAAGTTATTCTTGCTTGGTTGTTAAAACACCCTGCCAATATTTTCCCTATTATAGGTTCAACGACCCCAGAGCGCATTGTTGCGGCTAAACAAGCCTTAGCAATAGATTATTCGCGTGAAGATTGGTATCGCTTGCTAGAAGCTAGAAATGGCCAAGCAGTGCCGTAGTGTTTCTTTTTAAGTAAAGACTTAAATTAACCATCAAAAAAGCCACTCATTTACTTTTGTACTTTATAAGTATAAGTAAATAAGTGGCTTTAATTTTTCATCACTAACTCATTATTAGTTATCTACAAACCATTATGGTATTGAATATTAGTCGACTCAGGCACTAAATTATTTAGCTGTTGTTTTACGATTGACTGCTCGTCCTGCACTTGATTTGACAATAGTTCTTCAAATTGTCTGATCAACAAGGCTTTATCAGGTGAGGCTTTATCGCCTGCGCCAATGTTGGTTAAATCAATCATAAAGCTGTCGAATAAGTGAGATAAATCTTCAATAATTTCCATATTTAAAAACTGATCTTGGTTATAAATACTTGGGTAACCGGCTTTTTGCTTATCAATGGCAAACGACACACCTTTAAGGTTAGTGATGCTAGTCGACTTATCACAAGACAGCATACAACCATTGTCGATGCGTGGTTTCTCACAACCCACACTTTGTTGGAAGAAACACTGTCGGCTAGTCATCAACAAAATAGGGTGGTAAATGCTGTAAAATAATTTAAAGTTTTCAGGGCGTGCAATATGCTTCATTTGCATGGCATTAATTTCGTTTGAAATAAACGCGCCACTACAGTCAAAGTCTTCTTTCATGGCTAATAACGCATATGAATTGGTGGTGTTTAAAAACGGGCCAGCAATCCACTTTATGCCTAGGGCATTCGCTTTATAAGCGATGCCTGTGTTATTCGTGACGATAAGTTCAGGTTTTACTTGCTCTAAAATCGTTACGGCTGCATCGTAATCTTTACCGATAAGTACGGCAGGAAACCATGGGATTAAACGTGGATTGTCTTGTAAAAAGCCAACGTACTTAGTGCAGCCACGTTTGTAAGCATCGGGTAATTTAAAGTAAATGTCGGCATCAGTAACCTCTGTAAGCGCAACATCGGCTTCGTCACAAATCAAAATTGATAGTTCAGCTTTGCTTGCCTTTGCAGTATCACTTTTAGGATGACTAACCAACTTAGGTAACGTCACCTCAGGGATAATATCAACCGCATTATTTAACGTGCTAGCAATTTGGTTTTTAAGTGCGGTTAGTTCTTTAAAAGGGATACTTAAACCGGCATTTAACTTGTCGCAGTTTAGCTCGTTAAGTAAAAACTCAGCATTATTAAAGCTTTTAAAGCGTTTTTCGATGGTTGCTTTATCAATACTGGCGTTATCACTGGCGCGTAATAAGCTAGTAGATTGCACGGTAAAGGTGTTTTGCTCAATAGAAAAGCCAGTGGTAGTCACTGTAACCGTTAACGGTTGCTCTAGTTGGCCCGAAAAGCTTAAGGTTAACGGTACTTTTTCAATACTTAAATGCTTTATTTTCTCAACCACTTCCGCTTCAATGTCGTTTTTATCTGTTTGCAGATTTTGCTCTACATCTTGAATTTGAACGACTGAAATTGATTGGCTTTCGTCAGCTTTAAATTTACTGACCGCATGCACTTTTGAGTTATCGCGCGGATTATCAATAAACATCGATTGATTTAAATCACCGCGTAAAAAGGCGTTGGAGAAGTCGCGATTAAATACTTTGTAAAGGCGTTCGCCATCTTGTGTTAATTCACCAGTATTAAGAAAACCATCGATTTGTTTACGGAAACTATCGACGACCGTATGGACGTAATTTGCCCCTTTAATGCGGCCTTCAATTTTGAAAGAATGCACACCTGCGTCGATTAAAGCCGGTAAATCAAAAAAGGCTGAATTGTCTTTAATATTTAGTGGGAAGTTATGACCAGACGGTGTTGTTTCATACTCTTCACGACAGGCTTGGCTGCAACGGCCACGATTACCTGAATTACCGACACTAGCTGAAGTTGAATAACAAAGCCCTGAAAATGCCACACAAAGTGAGCCATGCACGAATACTTCAGTGAGCACATTATATTCATTACAAACTTCTGTGATGGCGGTTATTTCGCGTAAGTTTAACTCTCTTGATAAATTAACTCGCGAAGCCCCTAATTTTTTCAAAAATGGGATTTGGCCTATATTATGCGTGGTTAATTGGGTTGAAGCGTGTATATCTAAGGTTGGAAAATGCTTCTTAATAATATTAAACATACCGATATCTTGCACGATAACGCCGTCTAATGTGGTGTTAACTAATTTACTTAATAATTTAGCAATAGACTTAAATTCACGCTCTAAAATAATAACGTTTAAGGTCAAAAATATTTGGCATTCGTACTGATGAGCAAGACGAATGATGCCAATAAGTTGTTCAAAAGATATATTAGCAGCGCGATTACGGGCATTTAGTGTGTCTAAACCGCAATATACCGCGTCGGCTCCAGCTATAATGGCCGCTTTAATTGCGTCAACATCGCCACCGGGGGCTAATAATTCTATTTTATGATCCATTTGTACAACTTTTTATTCGCTAAATTTCAAAGCAGGGATTTTACCCGTATATTTCCCTAATGAATACCGTTAAAGTTGCATGATTAAAGAAAATGCATGCATTAAGAAGAGCCCATGGCACTCCCAATCCTTTATTCGTTAAGAAACTGCCCTTATGCAATGCGAGCGCGTATTGCTATTTTTAAGTCACATCAACCGGTTGCACTTCGTGACGTGGTGTTAAGTGATAAACCCCCTGAAATGATTTTAGCTTCAGCTAAAGCTACGGTACCAATTTTAGTGATATCTCAAACTGACAACTCAATCAGTAAAGAAAACGCAAAGTGCCAAGTTATTGATGAAAGCTTAGATGTTATGTTGTGGGCACTAAATAGCGCTGATCCTAACGATTTACTTCATCGTGATAGCCCTGAAGTACTTACGCAAATGTTAGCGTTTATTACTGAATTTGATGTGGAATTTAAACGTTGTTTAGAAGCTTATAAATGCGCCAAACGTTATCATGAAACTAATATTGATGAGTGCCGTGCGGCTTGCGAACATTATATACAAATGTTGGAGTTACGCTTAACTGCGCATAAATTTTTATCATCAGAACGAGAAAGCTTATTGGATATTGCCTTATTGCCGTTTATTCGCCAATTTGCGCGTATAGAGCGACAATGGTATTTACAATCGCCTTATCCAAACCTTAAAGCTTGGCTTAATAACTATTTGCAAAGCCCTATGTTTACTAAAGTGATGGCAAAATATCCGTTGTGGCTTGATAGTGCTGAAAAAGTGGTATTTGTAGGTAAGTAATTAATCGTGGCATTGTTTTACTTAATTTAAAATCAAGTTTAGTTAGCTACTCATATAATTGAGCAGCTAACTGGAGCGTTTGGCAAAATATCGCTATTACAATAAATGACTAGAGATTATTTTAGATACTTCTAGCATTGATGTTTTGCCTGAAAACTCAAACCTTACTTTGCCTATAGCTGAAAAATAAATTTCTAACTCTGAATCAAGGTCAAAGGTGCCTGATGTTTCAATCGAGTAAGCAACAATATTTTTGTAAGGCAGTGAAGTAAAGTCTTTTTTACTGCCGGTAATGCCTTGAACATTAACCGCAATGATACGTTTAGTGGTAAACACCACACCGTCTCGCATGGTTTTATATGAGTCAACAATCTGCTCATCGTCTAAAAGTAAATCTGCTACTTTTTCGCCATAATCGGCATCTTGCTTTAGTTTAAAAAAACCTTTGTTGTCAAAATCTATCATTGAACATCCTTATGTAGGAGAAAGTTTACTTGAGATCTCTTATTGTTATATGAGAGATATAATCGTTATCACTGAGAGAACAACGTTCACGACCTTATCATTGTTTAAAAAAGTGTTAGGCAAGATGATGAAAATATAACTTATTTTCTTGTAATACCGACTTATACAATTTACAAGAATTTACTCAGTTCTTGCTTAACAGTGTACTCAAATTCGCTATTTTTACAAGTTCAGTACAAGGTGTTTATCGAGTCATTTGTGAGACGAAATAGTGATTAAATAATTTGAATAAGTCATCAATATAAGCAATTAAAAACTACAAGTTTAATCACAAATGTCATGCTTGGGGCTCAATAGGTAGTTCAATAGCTAGCTCAATGGGTAGCTCAATGGGTCGCTTAATCGGGAGTTTAAAACCAATATCTTGGGTAGTGCCTTAATGGGCTTTTAGATAAATTATTTATCACCAAGGCGATCACTAATAAAATGAGTGTGCCAATGGCAACAGGAGTGACAACAAAGTAATAACCAGAATTGTGTAACTCAGTACTACCAATAACAGCAATTAAAGCGGTTGCGCCTCCTGGGGGATGCAGCGTACGTGTAAAATGCATGGCGACAATTGATATTGACACAGCCAGAGCACCTAATAATGCGATATCCAAGGTTAAATACTTTTGCAATGTAACTCCGATGAAAGCTGATATTATATGGCCACCAATGATGTTTCTTGGCTGTGAAAAATCAGCTTGTGGTGCACCATAAATAAGTACGGCAGATGCGCCAAATGAACCGACAAGGAACATGCTTTTTAAAACATCAACTTCAGTCAGGCTACTTAAAATAGCGACAAAGTACATGCTAAGAAATGCACCTAGCCAAGACCATGCAACTTTTGAAATGGGTACACGAGGAGGACAAATATCACCACCTCTCATTCTAGAAAAAATTACTCTTATCATGGTAAAAAGTACGTCCGTTAAACTTATAACCTTGTCACTTAATTTATGGGCGGCATTAGCATATAAAACTAATGCTTACTCTAATGACTAGCCATTGTGGCGTGCCATATATCACAAACTTCGCTAATATCACTTATCGTCTGTTTTTTGTGAGTATCGAAGATGGTTACTAACAGATAGGAGTTGTGAGTAACAATTTTCTTAATACCTTTAATTTCAGACAATCTTTGATAAAAAATGTCTTCATCAGCCTGGCATTTAAATACAGCATCTAAAATTTCAATTTCTGTACTCATTGAATCGAACCTAGTCAGTTTGTTTACATTTTGTAATGATTACCTGTGTCATTACAAAACTTCGCGTAATGTCGCATATTGTCTTAAATATTGAAAATAATTTATCCCTGGTCGTTATCTCAATTCGCTATTAGTAAAAATTTGTAATCAGTGTTCTGTGAAGCGAAGAGATAGCGCTATTTTTATACTCATTATGGTTGAGATAGTTAATTGTAGGCATAAAAAAGTCCACATCTAGAGGCTAGTTGTGGACTTAATAGGTTTATACTAGGTGAAAGAGCTTAGCTTTTATATTTAGTTTATATTTAGTTTTTCATAAATTGCGAAACCCAATGCTGGCACTTCGATACTATAAATATTTTCACCTGACTTTATTAGCTTGCTTTGGCCAATCACTAATTTATAAGGTTTCTCTTGCAGCGAAATACTCGCTTTAGCTGGCGCATCAGAAGTATTAAAAATGATTAACATTTCTGAGCTTGGTATAGCCGTATTTTCATGCTCTTTAGTTAAGGTGCGTGTAACGGCAAAAATAGCATTTTCATCAGATTGAAATACAGTTTTTTGCTCGCCTCTGCGCAGTGCAGGGTATTGGTAAAAAATATCTGCATATTGTGAAAAGCGTTGATAAAGCGGATGCTGAGTATCAAAGTTGTCGTCAGCTGTGGTGGCATCGGTTCCTAGTAAGTCGTCGTCATTATAACTATCAACAAGTGATGGCATCATATCTTGGCGCGAAGCTTGGTCGCCGCCATCACCTACAAAGCCTTGTTCGTCGCCATAATAAATAATCGGTACGCCGCGCATAAAGTAAGTCATGGCATGTGCAAGCAGCGTACGTTTGATCATTTGATCTTCCGTATAATTAAACGCGCTTTGTTTGAGCATAAAAGTAAAACGCCCCATGTCATGATTACCCGTAAAATTCATTAACTGATTAGCGTTACTGTCATGATCAAGGTAGTCAATATCATTAGTGAAAAGGCTTGATAATACCTTAGTGCCTTTTTGTTCGATTAAACTTTGTACCATAGCGCTTTGAAAACCAAAGTCTAGCACTGACTGCATGTTACCCGTGGTTGTATATTCGCTAAGCTCTTTGCTGGTAAAGCTATAAACTTCGCCAAACATGAAGAAGTTTTTTATGCCTAAGCCCTGCGCATGATTCACTAAAGCGGGGGAGAATTCAGCCCAAAATTCGGTATTAACATGTTTCACTGTATCAATACGAAAGCCATCAGGTTTGAACTCAGTGATTAGGTTTTTGAAAATATCGATCATACCTGCTAATACTTCAGGGTTGTTGGTGTCAATATCGTCAAGGCCTGCGAAGTCGCCACGCTTTGAACTTTCACCTTGCCAGAATGAGTCACCCTGGTTGTGGTAATACTTAGGATCGTTCAACCAAGCTGGCGTTTTTAATTGCTCATGACCTTTTGGAATTATCGGGGTGTATTTTTCGCCATTTGCTAATTGCTCCGACGATTTAAATGGACAACCTTTGTCTGATTTAACTAGCCATTGCAAGCCGTCTTCGCCGTGGCATTCAACATATTTAATTACATCGGCGGTATGGTTGGTAATAATATCAAAATAGATTTTAATGTTTTCTGCGTGCGCGCTGCTAATAAGATCTTTTAAATCGTCATTACTGCCTAAATGCGGATCAATTTCGGTAAAGTCTAATACCCAATAACCATGATAACCTGAACTGTCAGCTTGCATGGCTTGGTTACGTAAAATAGGTGTTAACCAAATTGCAGAAATGCCGAGCTCTTTTAAGTAAGGTAATTTGTCTTTTAAACCCTGAATGTCGCCACCATGAAACATGCCTTTATGGCTTTTATCAAAGCCACCTGCAGAAATTGGTTGGGTTTTTGAACCTAAATCGTTATCGGTATTGCCGTTATTAAATCGGTCGGGCATAACAAAGTAAAACACTTCTTCTTGCACGTCACGATCGAGATAATGCGGTAAATCTGCGGCAGTTTTATAGTGCTTTTGAGTTGACATTGAAGCAGAACTTGAAGATAGCTTTTGTTTTTCAACAAGTGTTTGTTCAACCCGTGCCTTTTCAGTTTCTGTTTTTTTATCGACTCCATCACTACCACATCCAGCGAATGCTAATGTTGATATTGAGGCTATGAGTAAAGCGGATAGTTTATTCTTTTTAAACATAATTTTATTATCCAAGGTTAACAAATATAGTGGCGATTACGATCGTGGTCTAGCAGCGTTCATTGCTGTGGCTAACTCATTCACTGAATCAGTTGTATCAAATGCTTCAATTGTTACCGGTAACTTTTGCAACCAATTTGGGTGTTCATCAATTGTGCCGGGAATATTAACTTGTTCAACAATTTCTAAGGCATCTTCTAGCGGAATTAATTGAATATGACTGGGTGCTTTTGCCATATATTTTTGTACGCTCAAGCTCAATTCCCTATTCATTTTAGCGGGTGCTTGAGCTGGAGCTTTACTGATATCCATGACATTAAGATCGTTTAATGCATCGATAAGTAATTGGCGATCTTTAATGCGGCTGTCACGCTCGTTTTGACCCATTGCTTCATTAGGATAAAGACTAAGCTTTTGACGCCATTCAAGATCTTTACCTGTCCACCAACCTGTTAATGTCGGTAAGTCATGAGTTGATACGGTAACCATAGATTGTGCAGGGTAAAGCTCAGGACGCATAAAAAAGCCTGAATCCCAACGTTCAAAAAATAACACTTTGTAAGATAACAAGCCTGCTTTTGCCATTATTTCGCCAAAACCGTCTGGCACAGTTCCTAAATCTTCTCCAATAACAACACAGTTATTTCGGCGAGATTCTAAAGCGATTATGCGTAAAATGTCTGCGAGCGGAAAGGTGATATAAACACCTTCATCTGCTCTCATTCCTGGAGCGACCCAATATTGGCGCATTAACCCTAAAATATGATCGATGCGCAAGGCTCCAGCATATTGCATATTGCTTCGTAAGGCCTTAACCAGCGGCTGATACCCTTGCTTTTGAAGTGCAACAGGATTAATTGGCGTTAGTCCCCAATCTTGTCCTATGGTATTCATTGCATCGGGTGGTGCACCTACCGCAGCACCTGCCACATACACATCTTTGTCTGACCAAACATCAACGCCTGAGCCATCGCAACCTACAGCTAAATCGAGATATAAACCGATAGGCATACCTGATTTTTTCGCTTGCACAGCAATTGATTTTAATTGTCTATGGGCTAGCCATTGTACAAAACAAAAATAGTTAATACGGTTTGAGTGCGTTTGTTGAAATGCTTTTACTTCATCACTATCAGGTGCTTGAAAAGCAACTGGCCAATCGGGCCAACCATAAGTGTTTTCATCAATTTTTCTAAAGTGTTCGTAAAGTGCTTCAAAGGTAGCAAGCTGTAATAAATCATTACCTTGACTGGTTTTAAAGTCAGTAAATTCGGTTTGTTGCTCGAGTGATAAGTTATTAATGTCTTGAAATAATATTTCTAAAATATCAAACTTAATATCGGCAACAGCAGGGTAGTCAATGAGCTCTGTTTGTTTTGCATAGGCAATTTTGTTTTGAATTTCGTCACTGTTAAAGTGTGACTGTGCCGCTTGGCAAGTTGAAAAATTTGGTACTTGCTTTAAGTCAATGTACAAGGTGTTTAGAAAGCAGCGACTGGTCGGAGAATATGGACTGCGATGCGCCGGATTATTTTGATATAACGGGTGCAAAGGATTTAAACCAATTGCTGAGGCTTTTTGCTTAGCTGATTTTTCAACCAGTTTGGCTAAATCACCAAAGTCACCCATACCTAAGTTATCTTCACTGGTTAGTGAATATAACTGCGCAGCATATCCCCACATTTTTTCGCTAGAGGCTTCTTGAGGGCTATAACAAGTTTGTGGCGCATATATTAACGGGCAACTGGCACTAGCATCACCATATTGCAGCGTAATTTGATGATAACCTTGCGCGAGATTTGGCAATGGCAGTGTGTATTTATGATAGGTTGCGTCGCTAAACCTAACGGTTTCTTTTAAGGTTAATGACGTTAAAGCCACGTTATAACTAACTTTTTCACCAGACTCATCAGTAATGTCATATGACAATTTTGTTAAGGCAGACTCAACAATGCTAATGATGATTTCATGATGCGCGGCTTCAAATTTTTCTACGTGCGATGGTGGCAGCATGTTGCGCCAGCTAATTTGCTCTAACTCGGTTATGCTGTTAGCTATTTTTTCATCACAAGACAAATCATAACCCATGGCATTAAGTAACGAATGTCTCGCCTCATCTTGAGCGTAAACTTGCTCGCCAAATGAATTGGTGTAGGTTGCATGAAAGCCAACAAGTTCTGCAAGTTTCTCAATTAAATTCATTCTATGTTTCTCTTTGCTTTTCGCTTAGCACGTGTGTGCTAGCGATTTTATTTTTAAAGTGATGACCTGCTCACGCAGTCGTGTTATTCATTAGCGCCTGCAATACTTTTATTCGACACGAGGCGCTGAGTTTATTTTCAGCAATAAATGCTTTTTAAAAAAACTGATGAACGGGTATTAATTTTGATTTAACAATCTCGTTACTGATTTAATTAAACTTAGCCGTACATTTTGGATTAACTACAAACTGTGTATTGTCATTGTTAAAACCCTGCAACCGATGGTTTGCTTGTTATCAATTAATCGGTTGCGTTAACATCAGATATCTTTATCACTTAGCTTTCTTAAACTTTATTCGCTCTTTAGATTCACTCTTTAGATTAGCTCGCTAGATTTGCTAGGAGTTAAGTGCCAAATATTTTTTACGTAATCTTCAATAGATCGATCCGAGTTAAACTTACCCATTAAAGCGGTATTTAAAATTGCCATTTTGGCCCACTTTTGACGATCTTTATATGCTATACCTAATGCCTTATGGGCATTCGCATAGCTTTGAAAATCAGCCAACACTTTGTAAGGATCCCCACCCGCTAAAAAGCAGTTTTTAATGGCTGATAACTCACCAGGTTTGCCTGGGGTAAAATAATCGGTATCTAGCCAGTCTAAACAAGCGCGAATTTCGGCATTATTTTCATAGTAGTGATAAGGGTTATATCCTTTTGCATCAAGCGCTTTAACTTCATCTACAGTTAAGCCAAATATAAATATATTCTCATTGCCTACTTCTTCAGCTATTTCAATGTTTGCTCCGTCGAGTGTGCCGATAGTAACAGCCCCGTTCAGTGCTAACTTCATATTACCGGTACCAGAAGCCTCTTTGCCTGCGGTTGATATTTGCTCAGAAACATCTGAGGCAGGAATGATTTTTTCTGCCAAACTTACGCGATAATTAGGTAAGAAAATTACTTTGAGCTTGTCTTGAATTCGTTCGTCATTGTTAACTTTGTCTGCAATTTTATTGGTAGCGTAAATAATCTCTTTAGCTAATTGATAGCTAGGTGCTGCTTTAGCACCAAAAATAAATACTCTTGGTTGCATGTCGAGTTCAGGATTTTCTAACAATTGACGGTAAAGCGAAATGATATGTAAAAGGTTTAAGTGCTGCCTTTTATATTCATGTAAACGTTTAATTTGAACATCAAAAATTGCATCAGGACTAACGGTTACACCCGTTAAGGTTTTTATTTCTTTGGTTAAGGCAATTTTATTTTGCTGTTTTATGGTCATAAACGCTTTTTGAAAGTCAGCATCATCAGCCAATGCAGCTAACTGACTTAAGCTGTTAAGATTTTTAGCCCAATCACCTTCGATGGTGTTATCAAGTAAATTAGCGAGTAGAGGATTACAAGCTTTTAGCCATCTGCGAGGTGTAATACCATTAGTAACGTTAGTTAATTTTGTTGGCCATAATTGGTTAAATTCTGGGAATAGATCTTGTTTGACTAAGTCAGAATGAATTTTCGCTACACCGTTAACTTTATGTGCAGTAACGACACAAAGGTGTGCCATGCGAACTTTAGGTTCATGGCCTTCTTCAATTAATGATAATCGGGCGCGCATGTCATCATTATTAGGCCATAACGCATTAACCTCGTTATTTAGAAATGCTTCATTAATACGATATAAAATCGATAAGTGGCGTGGTAATACTCGCTGAAATAATGATACAGACCATTTTTCAAGCGCTTCAGGTAATAGCGTGTGGTTGGTATAGGCAAATACTTTTTGACAGATAGCCCAAGCGTTATCCCAATCAATATTATGGTTATCAATCAAGGTGCGCATTAATTCTAAAATAGCGACAGTAGGGTGGGTGTCGTTGAGTTGAATGGCAACTTTTTCACAAAATGTAGACCAATGGTTTTTATCTGAAATACTGCCATATTGATTTTCAAAACGGGCAATAATATCTTGTACTGAACAAGCACAGAAAAAGTATTGTTGAATAAACCGCAACTCTTTGCCTGCATCATGCTCGTCATTTGGGTAAAGCACTTTTGAAACGGTTTCAGCGGACACTTGTTGTTGATGAGCTTGCAAGTAATCACCTTGGTTCAACAATTCCCAGTCAAAAGCACTATCTGCACGACATTCCCACAAACGCAAAGTGTTAACGGTTTCACAATTATAGCCAACAATTGGCACGTCCCACGGAACACCTTTTAAGGTTTTACCAGCATGCCATAAGGGCTTAGTGGTGCCATCGGTTTGGGCAACATCTTCTACATAACCATATAATGCAATGTTTTGACTAGATTCTGGGCGACAAATTTCCCACGGGCTACCAAATTCTCGCCACATATCAGGCGTTTCTATTTGTTGACCGTCAACAAAGCTTTGTTTGAATAAACCATGTTGATAATGCACGCCATAGCCCATTGCGTTGTAATCTAAGGTAGCAAGCGAGTCTAAAAAACATGCCGCTAAACGACCTAAACCACCATTACCTAAAGCGAGATCAGCACCTTGCTCACACAAGTCTGCTAAATCAAACCCCATTTGTTTTAGCGCAACTTGTGTCGGGGTGTATAAGTCTAAGTTATGTAGGTTGTTTGAAAGTAAACGACCCATTAAGTATTCAAGTGATAAGTAATTAACTGACTTTACTTCACTGTGTTGTTGGCGAGCTTTTGTGCTTTGTAGTTTATCTACAATAATATCATTGAGTGCTAAGGACGTTGCTCGCCAGTAGGCCGATTTTTTATCACAATTGATTTGATCACTCTGGGTGAACTTTAAATGATGTTTTATACGCTGGCTTATGTCAGCAACGCTCAGTTGTGGCGCGCTCTTGTTTGTTGCTGACAACGTTTTATTAGATGTTTTTGTTTTGGTGATCATATAACTACAAACTCTTTAATCGGACATTGTAATGTCGGTAAATTTTCACTTTATGATTTACGGTAAAAAGTGAAGCTTCGTCATGTCTGTTTTTAATCCGTTAACCAAACAGCATGTAATCAATGGCGCGACCATTGTGTGATTATGATTGCTCTTTTATAAAGCGTTCCTAAGTTTAGGAATTAAATTAGCGCGTGAATTTATTATGCCGATGTTAGTTATTAGAGCAATGAACTACATACGTATGCACAGAAAAAACATCAGTAAATATGCATGCATACGTATGTATTTATGACTTTTAAAAGCAATAAATATTTAAAACATGAGTAGCGACAATTTTCAGTTAAGCATTTACCTACTTGTGTTTGTTGCACAATTTACTTGATGGTTTGTTATTAAGCGTTGTCACAGCTAAAGACTTTATTGCAACGCCATCGTCAATTAAATTATGTACTTAGATTAGTCCCTCAGTTAATATGAATTAGAGTTTTTCACTTATAGGTTTATTGTGAGATCAAAACAAACATCATTTGATATCGCTTATAAAGCAGGAGTTTCTCAATCAACAGTATCGCGTGCATTGCGAAACAGTCCGTTGGTTAATGAGGAAACTCGTCGACGTGTGCAAGAAATTGCCAAAGAGCTAAACTACAAAGTTGATAAAAATGCCAGTAGTTTACGCACTCAACTTAGTGGCACAATTGCCTTATTATTATTTGAAGATCCCACCAATGATGACTCTTTAATTAATCCATTTTTCTTGTCGATGCTGGGAAGTATTACTCGAGCCAGTGCAAAAAAGGGTTACGATTTATTAGTGTCGTTCCAACAAATGAGTAATGACTGGCACGCTGACTTTGAAGATACCCGCAAAGCGGATGGCATTATTTTACTGGGCTATGGCGATTATACCGATTACGAAGAAAAGCTGGTTCAACTGATCAAACAAGAAACCCATTTTGTACGCTGGGGGGCTGATGTTAAAGGGCTTTCTGTGGTTTCTGTGGGTTGTGATAATTTTCACGGCGGCTACCAAGTAACTGAGCATGTAATAAAGCAAAATCGACAACACTTTGCCTTTTTAGGCGGGGTAAGTACCGGCTCTCCTGAGTTTTTAGAACGCTACTCTGGCCACTGCAAAGCATTAAAAGATCATAATCTTAAAGTAGATAGCAACCTGCAAATTGATGCTATTTCTACTGATGAGTCTGGCTATCAAGCGGCTCAACAACTCATTGCCAGTGGCATAAAATTTGATGCTATTTGTACGGCAAGTGATTTAATTGCTATTGGCGCAATGCGCGCGATACAGGAAGCTGGTTATAACGTACCTGGTGATATTGCTATCGTGGGCTTTGATGATATAGCTACGGCTTGTTCAACTTCGCCGGCATTAACCACCGCCAAACAAGACACAGTATTAGCTGGTGAGCTTTTAGTTGATAAGTTACTGCAATTAGTGAGCGGAGAAGAAACACAAACACAATTAATGCCAGCGACATTAGTGGTAAGAAAGTCTTGCGGTAGTTAGGTGATTGAGTGGATTTTTAGCTTTTATTTAATGGCTTAAAATCTATTGAGTTACGAGTAAGCTATGAACCCGACATTAATGTTTCCATAAAACTATATTCCCATAAGACTATGCTCCCGAAAATTTAACACCTGCAATCTTAGCATCCATAATCTTTGCATCAGTAATCTATATTAGTGAAAAATCAGCTACTGCGCCTTGATCACACTTAATACAATTAAGTTTTTTCCCCAATTTTTCATCCCTCGTTGACTGTTTTAATACCCATGGACGATTAATAAAAGGAGGTTGGTGTCGAACATGTTGAAAATGTCCGCAAGCTAAACGAGCAACCCAATGATTTTCATCATCGAGGTGATAACCGATAATTGGCGTTAACATTTGAAACTATCCATCGTTATATTGTGCCTAGTTCATCTTTAATTGGGTATTGTACTTACCTATTACTCGATAAAAAATAAAACGTAATATAATTACTGAACCTGATTGCTTAAAGCCTGATATCGATACTTTTCGTTATCAGGCTTTATTGTTTTAACAAGGAGCGAATTGGTTAATATTCTGGCTCTTTAACTCGTAAAGTTAATAAACCTGCAAGTAGCATGCTTGCGCCACCAACAACAAGTGCATACACAGGCTGATTGTCGAAAACTTTGGTGATTAAAAAGCCTAGAATACTAGCCGCTAATATCTGGGGTAATACGATAAAGAAGTTAAATATTCCCATATATAAACCCATTTTTTTAGCCGGTAAGGCATTCGCTAAAATAGCGTAGGGCACCGATAAAATTGACGCCCAAGCAAAGCCAATACCAATCATAGAGACAATAAGTAAGGTAGGGTCATTAATGAAAAGGAATGAGATAAAGCCAGCACCACCTAAGAATAGATTGATCATATGGGCAATACGTAAATTTAAGTATTTAACCACCATAGGAATACATATTGCGGCAAAAACTGAGGTTAAGTTGTAAGCTGAAAATAGTACGCCTACCCAGTCAGCCCCTTCATTAAATGCTGCTGATGTAACATCAGAGCTACCGAAATGAAATTCAGTCACCGCTGCTGTAGTGTATGTCCACATAGCAAAAAATGGAAACCAAGAGAAAAACTGCACAAAGGCGAGTTGTCTCATGGTTTGTGGCATTGAAAATAGGTCTGACATTACTTGGGCAAAGCCATTGTTACTATTATTTTTTGCCATTAAGCCAGCTACCAACTGACAAATTGCAAAGAAACAAAAACCACCGGCAAGAATAAATAAACTTTTATCGAGTTGCTCAACATTAAGCGCGATTATCACAAAGCTGATTAATCCTAACAATAACCAAGCAGCAGCACCGGTAAAGTATTTTTTTGCTGTGCGAGGAGTAAAAATTTCTTCACTTAGCGGTTGCTCTTCTGCGTTTTGAAACGCTTCTAGCTGTTCAGGTGAATATTCTTTTGTTGAATATATGGTCCACAACACGGCAAGCAGGAATATTACACCACCAGCATAAAATGAAAATTTAACAGTATCAGGCAGTAGACCTGGCGCTGCGACATTGCTGATATCGAACCAATTTGCCATCATCCAAGGCAATGATGAGGCAACTACAGAGGCAACGGCAATGAAAAAACTTTGCATTGCATAGCCCATAGCGCGTTGTTTTCTCGGTAACATATCGCCAACAAAAGCGCGAAATGGTTCCATTGAAACGTTAATCGAGGCATCCATTATCCATAGCATACCCGCCGCAACCCATAAGGTAGGGGAATTAGGCATTATAAATAAAGATAAACTCGCGGCTATTGCGCCATAGAGAAAGTAGGGCTTGCGTCGTCCGAGCCTATTCCAAGTATTATCACTAAAGTAACCAATAATTGGCTGAACAATAAGTCCAGTAATGGGGGCTGCAATCCACAGAATAGCCATGTTTGAATAATCGGCCCCTAAGGTTTGAAATATTCGACTGACATTTGAATTTTGCAGGGCAAAACCGAACTGTATTCCCATAAAGCCGAAACACATATTCCAAATTTGCCAAAAATTAAGTTGTGGTTTGGTGGTCATAAACTAACTCTTATTGTTATAAATCGAAGTTAACGGATATTCATTTAGGCTTAGGTATTTGCTTTGCCAAAATAGTAGTTAACGGTTGTGATTTCCATCTTAGCAATAGTCTTCAATTTACAACATTAGCTGCATACGTATTCAACCTTGGTTCAATATCGCGGCTAAGTTTTAGTCGCAGTTTTTATCAGGTGAAATAATATTACGCCATTGTTGTTCGTCAATTGCATCACTTTCATCGTCTAGTCGTTCGATAAAAGTAATGCCATCGAGATGATCTAATTCGTGCTGAAAAATTCTAGCTAGAAAGCCGGTCAGCGTTTGAGTATGTTTGATACCACTTTCATCAAGAAACTTAACCTCGATGCGAGTATATCGTGGGACTAAGGCTCGCTTGCCTTTGACACTTAAACAGCCTTCCCAACCTAATTCTTGCTCATTATTGGTATGAATTATTTCAGGGTTAATGATAACAGAAGGCGCTAGCAATGGTGCGTCAGGGTAGCGCTCGCTAGGGGCCGAGCACATAATAAATAGTCGCAAGCTTTTACCTACTTGTGGAGCTGCAATACCGACACCTTTTGCCAAAGCTACGGTGCTTTTAAGATCAATAATTAGCTGTTTTATTTCAGCGCTATCAATATTGAGTATTGGTTTTGAGATTGCAGATAACACTGGCTCGCCACGTTGTAAAATAGTTAAAGTGCTCAAGTTTATACTTCGCTTTGTTGAATGATTTTTTGCTGAGCATTAGCCATTGCATTGGTGGATGCTTGATTGATTTTTTCACGCTCTTTTTTAAAGTAAAACCAACTAACAGCAAATAAGATAATAATAAAAGGTAAACTGGTGATTACTACAACATGCCAACCGGCTTTGAATAATATCCAACCGGCCATTAAAGAGGCGGCAGCTTGAAAGCCAAAAATTATAAAGTCGTTAAGCGCCTGAACTTTATGGCGTTCGCTAGGGTGATAGCTTTGCGGTAATAATGACGTGCCAGTAAGAAAAAGAAAATTCCAGCCAATACCTAATAAAACCAATGCCCACCAATAATGCATAACTTGTTCACCCGACAAAGCAATAACGGTAACTACCGTATAGATTAAGGTGCCAGCTAACATTAAATTCTTCAAACCAATACGTTTAACTAATAAAGCGGTGAATAGTGATGGAATAAACATAGCGGCAATGTGACTTTGTATCACCCATTTTGTATCGTTTAAACTGTGCCCATGTAGTTGATACATACTCAATGGTGTGGCGGTCATAAGATAACTCATAAGCGCAAAGCCAATGGCCGCTGATAATATTGCGATAATGAAAATGGGCTGTTTTATGATCACACTTAAAGGGCGAATTTCACCATCATTATCACTGAATTTTATTTCTGGATTTTTGAAGCCTAACATCAACACCATGGCAATAATAAATAACCCTGAGAGAAATAAGAATGAGCCAGCATAACCATAAGGGGAGCTTAACCAATCTTTGGCTGTTACGGCAATCTCAGGGCCTAAAAATGCGGAAAAAATACCACTGAGCATTAGAATTGAAAGTACTGTTGGTACTTCATTACTGTCAGTGACACTTTCAATTGCGGCGAATCGTAACTGTTGAATAAAGGCGGTGCTGATGCCGAAAAGCAAACTGGCTAATACCAGTAATTCGAAACTACCATTTAACGCGGCAAAGGTTGCTAGCATCGTACCTGAAAAGCCTAAACTAAAACCGGTGAACACGGCAAAGCGTCGACCTTTCTTTTTAGCCAATAAAGCAGCAGGAATAGCGCCACTAGCAACACCGAGTATCATCACAGTAACCGGTAAAGTAACGAGTGCGGGGTCAGCACCCATGCTAGTAGCCAGTATTCCGCCAATAAAAACAATCACCGGCGATGCTGCCATCACCAAAGGTTGTACTAAAAATAATAACCAGACATTTTTTGGTAGCGTAAACAGCCGTTGTAGGCCAATAAAACTTAATATCAATAACGCTAAAGTAATGAATATATTGGTTAGCATGATCGGCCTTATTAATGCTGTCGCTAATGTTTCAATGAAGAAGTTTTTTTATTAGCACCATCATAC
>NZ_JACGWF010000080.1:0-19334 GCF_014077595.1 Colwellia sp. 6M3
GAATACGTGCAAACATTATGATTAAAAAACATCTAGGTTTTTTGTTTAATCTTATCGCTATTTCGCTTTTTATTCCTGGCGTATTGTTACCTATGTTTTCACTAAACATGGCGATGACAGCCAATGTAAGTGGCGCAAAAATCACCAACACTTTAATTGATAAAAACCTTTCTTTATTACAAACAATACAAGAACTTTGGCAAGATGAACGTTTATTGGTTGCCGCTTTAATTTTTTCTTTTTCAATATGTATTCCTGTGGTGAAATTCATTTTACTCACCATCGCTTACATAAAAAAACATTCAAAATTAGAAGTTACTGTATACAAAATAATAAGTAAAATTGGCAAGTGGTCAATGGCTGATGTTTTTGTTGTGGCAATTTTTCTTGCTGTGTTATCAACAAATCATGCTGAGACGGCAACACAACAGAAAATGGTAATATTCGGCTTTAAATTAGACTTTATTGTTAGCAGTGAAACGTTATCTGCTTTAGGCCCCGGTTTTTACTACTTTACATCTTATTGCTTGTTATCTTTATTGGGCACCGCTATTAGTAGCAGCAGTATTAGCACTGAAACTAAAGTATCGGCAAATCCCCCTATAGCGGTTAAAGCTATAGATTAATGAAAACAGTGCAAGTGAGCGTGAATGTGAATGTGAATGTGAATGTGAATATGTTAAAAATCAGATAACTAAAGTCACTCAATAAACACCTAGTATTTAGTATTTAGTTTTTACTTTTTAACAATAAAAAATTCATCAGCACGTTTTACGGTTAAATAAGCATGATTATACTCGCTGAATATGCAAATTGGTCGGCGATGTAATGAACAATATACGTTGCCATCAGCATTAAGTTTGTCATCAGTAATATCAGCACCTTGATGTGGACACCGTGCAGAAACCGTACGATATTCTGTTTCACCATTTGCCAATAATTGTCGATAAATCACCACAGGCTTTTCTACACTGGCTGATGGTAACTTTGCCATAGCAATTAAAACATCATCACGCTGAGTTGACTTAACGTCAATAATTTTAATCTCATGCTCTACTCGTCCACCTGCTGGATAGTATGTATCTAGTGTTAACAAAATTATTCCTAAAAAATTTCAAAAAACTTGACTGTATTTCGTACTTTCACTGACTAATTTAATCAATAAATTACTGATTACAAAGAAGGGAAATAGATGTAGAAGTAATAAATTATTTTAAATTTCCGATGCGTTAGATGCTATATCATACAGAAATTGAGGTTGAGAAATAGTAAACCCTTGTGAATCTAGCCATTCTATTGCGGCATTAACATTATCAAACACACAGCGCTCATAACCGAAATCAGTCGTCGGGACCATTTTTTCAAGTTGCATGCTTTTCAGCCTATTACGGCTATAAACATGACAATCTTTAATACAGCCATGTTGTTTAAACCACTGACAATGCTCAATTACATGATGCTCTATTTCTGGTATGCCCAGCTCCCACTGTTCAAAAACAGAGATTATGGCCCAATCATCATTAATTAAAGGTGTTACCGCAACTTTAAATTCTTTGATATAAGCAATTACGGCTTCTTCGTTCCATGAGTCTGCAAAAAACTGCATGACAACTTTATCTTCAACTTTTATTTTCCAACGTCCATGTATAGGTAACATGTGAAGTCCATACAAATTAAAAACTATTGGTATAATATACAAATAAAGCACTTTGTGCTAACGCTGTTTATATCTAGAGTGTCGTAACGGTTGTCAAAAAATAAAAAAGGTGGCTATACTCTTTTGAAGATCAATAATTTAACTTGGTATTTTTCACATTGAAAAAGCACTTTTATATTTCAGCTTTTATTCTTTTAGCTATAGCAATGACTCATAATTTGTCGTTTGCAGGTGATCAGCGACTCAGTTTCAGCGTTCCACCTTTCTCGCCTTTCAATGGCTTTGATGAACAATCTCAATGTAAGGGGATTGGTGTCTTAGCCATTGAAAAAGTGACGAATACTCTTAACACCCCGCTTAAGTTAGCCGCTTTCCCATACGCAAGAATTTTAAATTCGTTAAAAAATGGCGAGCTTGATTTAGCGCTACTATTTAAAAATAACACGGTAACTGAAGACGTTGAGTATATTGGCCCACTATCACTAGAAAAAATTTTTATACTGACTCAACCTGACACCATAATTAGACAATATAAAGATTTATATCAACTTACTAGGATTGCCGTTATTAGAAGTGCGCAATTTAATAAAAAATTTGATCAAGATAAACGATTAAATAAAATTAGCGTGAATAGCTACAATCAAGCTATTCGGTTATTAAAATTAAATCGTATAAATGCAGTGATTGGCTCTAAAGTTGGGCTTGAGTATGCTCTCTACCAAGAAAAAGTGGATGAAGACATTATGGCTAATGCCTTTTACCTAGGTACAAAAGAGTTGGGGTTGCATCTAGCGAAAAAGTCGCCTTTTATATCAATGAAACCACTTTTAGAAGAAGCGGTTAAAGAAGCTTACCAAGATGACCTTTTAGAACAACTTTATAGACAACAAATGCAATATTGCGCAAACTTATGATCACAAGCAATATATCACTCAGTATGCTGACAACCACCTGTTTCAATTTGTAAAACGCTGGTTTTAATATCAAACTGTTCTTTTAAAACACGCTCAACTTGAAAACGACAAACTTCATCGTGTTTCTCCAATGTACATTGATGTTTTAAAACAATATGAGCACCAACAACAACTTCGCCATTATCACTTTTTACAATTAAATTATGTACATTGTCAATATGCTCAACACTTTGTAATGCCGCTTCAATTTTCTTCAGTGCAGGTAAACGAACACCGTTGAAAAACAAGCCTTTAATACATTTAAAGAGTAACTTAGAGCCCGTAAGCAATACAAATACTGAAATAAGCACACTCGACAAAGAGTCGACCACAGTCCAGCCTGTAGCGTGAATAATAATACTGGTGGCAAAGGTAACTATCGTTGAGAGTAAATCAAAAAAGGTATGTAAAAATACGGCATAAACATTAACACTATCTTTGCGGCCCTTATATAACACATAGGCCGATGCGCCATGAAATAAAAAGCCTAAAGAGGCAACTGACGACATAACAAAGGTATTTATTTCATGTTCATCGTGATGTTCATGACCAAATAATCTATCCGCACCTTGTAGCAAAATCCAGCAACTAATTAATATATATAAAGTACCATTAATTAATCCACCTGAGAGTTCTAATCGGCGATAACCATCACTAAAGGTTTGACCAAACTTTATGGCAAGCGTTGAAGCAATTAAAGCAATAAATAAAGAGCTGTTATGCACAAACAAATGCCCTGCATCAGCATATACCGCTAAAGAGTTAGCATAGAAGGCACCTACTAACTGTAACAACATAAATACACTGGTAATGGCCAATGCAATAAGTAAACGTCGTTGAGATGATTTATGTGTAGTTAAAGTAGTCATGCAAAAATTTAGCTCGGTTTGGGGATTGGTTTACATTGTTGTGCATTGTGTCGTAAAAATGCGCAGCCATTGTAATCTTATTTGATTTAATAAAATAGTGATTACCACACTGCACATCACAGACCTGTTTTTAATTAAAACCAGTCTTTTACCTATTGAGCCCAATAAGCTTGGTCTAAGCTGTCTTCACGTTCAGGTAATCCACGCGACAAACGTGGAGAATGTTGAACTAACACCTCATAACTTGCTCTATTAGCATATTTGCTCATTTGCGATAACGACGAATAAGTTAGTGCTGGTTGTTCGTGCTTACTAGAGTTTGCCACGGTATTTTTATGATAAACATTTGCGCTTAAATCATGCAATATTGCAGCAAGAGCTGCATCGCCGGCACCGTTGGTATTTTTAATGCTTTCAGGGCCCCCCATATAAGGGGCTGAGTGCGTATAAATTCGAATAGGATTTTTACAATCTTTTAAGAACATTGGACGAGAATATTCATAACGATTAAATTCGTGAATTTCACCAGAAAGCAATGGGTATTCGCTTTCTCGCTTAAACACATCATCTACATAACCTGCCATGTATAAACCATCTTTACCTGCAGTGCATATAACCATATCGACCCAATCAAGGCATTTATTTGCAGCAAGAAGCGGATCTTCAATATCAGTAATCGCTAAAGCTTCTTCTTCATTCATCGTGAGTATGTTGACATACTTTTCAACAAAATCACGCCAAAACTCAGGCTCTTCTTCTATTAAAAACTTAGTACCTAGAGTAAGTACAACCGGTACACCTGCAGCGTTAGCACATTTCACTGCTTTTACAGCCGCTTCAGTCATGGTGTCGCCAGGTTGAGTACGCATTAAATACGAACTAATAACCAATGCAGAAGCGCCAGCGATTAATGCTTCATCTATAGAGTCAGGATGTAAGCGGTTAATTAAACCTGCATTAATACCAAATGTTCGTTCGCCTGTATCATCAATCAAAGTAAAACAGCGACCAATAGGGCCATCTACCGGTTGAAGGTAATTAAGATCAACGCGTGAAGAGGTATTACTGATAAAACGATAAGCATAATCGCCAACATGAATATTTTCAGACATTACGCCAAGTAACACTGAGCGATCATCGGCAAGTACCGAATAATTGTGCATTGTGTTGCCTATTGTACCGCCAGCAAATTCATAATTAATAAGCGACTCATCTTTTAAACGCTTATAAAGACGTTGCGTAACTTCATCTGAAATAACTTGTGACATACCGCGCTGAAGATCAAACTCATCTAAAAAAGCTTGATCAACTTTAGCTTCAATATCGACCAAAACTTGATCGATACCGACAATATAATTTTGCTTAGCATTCGAGCGAGGGTCTACTTGGTTTGTTAACGGGTTTTTATTATCGACAGGGAAATAATGTCTATGTTGACGTCGTCCAGGAAACTTCATGAAGCAATACACGGTTAATGGCAAAAAACGAATTATACCGTAATGCTATTTGGTTTGACCAGAGCACATTAGCTGAAATAGCACAGAAATGCCTATAAGTTTGTACTAAAAGCAAAATAGTAATTCTATTGGCGATTAAAATTGACTAACGAGCGCATAAACGACAAAAACATCCATAATTAGCGCTCGATAATAATTCAATAGTGAAAATATTAATGCGTGACATAATCATCATAAGAAACGATTTCTCGTTGTGCTCTCTTTTGTTCTTTTAATGCCTCAATTTCACGCCATTTACGTTTGACCTGCTTACTGTTTTTTTTATGTTGATACTCAACATAATCATCAAGTTCATCTTGGTTTTCTTCTTTATATTGCTTAAATTGCATAACAAATACTCCTATTGATAATTTGTTTTAAATTAATCAATTTATATGACAGTTATTTGAATGAAAGATGACAATTTAAAGAATTAAGCTAAATTTAGAGAAATGGAATGCCACGTTATAATTGCTAAAAATCATTTATAAAAACAATTAAGTTGAAGCCTAAATATAATAATTTAAACTTAAATTCGATAAGCCCTAATTATTCTATTAAAATTATGCTTAAATGAACAATATAGTGATTAATAACAATAAAATTACATCTATTGGAGAAATAAATGTCGGATAATAAAAAATACCGCTTAGTCACTCGAAGTGATTTCGATGGTTTAGTTTGTGCTATTTTACTTAAACATATTAACCTAGTTAACGATATTCTCTTTGTACACCCCAAAGATATGCAAGACGGTGTTATTGCCGTTGGAGCTGACGACATTTCGACAAACCTTCCTTTTGTTGAAGGTGTACACATCGCATTTGACCATCATCACAGTGAAACAATACGTAACGAAAAACGTGACAACCATGTTATTGACCCCGATGCACCATCTGCTGCACGTGTAGTTTACGACTACTACGGCGGCGCTGAAACTTTCCCAGCTAGCTGGCAAGATATGATGGAAGCTGTTGATAAAGGTGACTCTGCACAATTTAATATGGATGAAGTGCTTCATGCTAAAGGTTGGGAGTTACTTAATTTCATCATGGACTCTCGTACAGGTTTAGGACGTTTTAGAGATTTTAGGATTTCTAACTATGAACTCATGATGGATTTAATTGAGTTTGGTAAAGACCACAGTATTGAAGAGCTACTTGCCCTGCCAGATGTTAAAGAGCGCACTGATCTTTACTTTGAACACGAAGAAAAATTTAAAGCACAAATTAAACGCTGTGCCACCGTACAAGGCAATTTGGTTGTGCTGGATTTAAGAGAAGAAGAGATTATTTACTCGGGTAACCGTTTTGTTATATATGCCTTATTCCCACAGTGTAATATTTCAATCCATATTATGTGGGGGCTTAAGAAACAAAATACAGTTTTTGCCACCGGAAAATCTATTTTTGATCGTAGTTCAAAAACCAATGTTGGCGAGTTAATGCTGAAATTTAATGGTGGTGGTCATAACGCTGCCGGTACATGTCAGGTGCCTCATGAGCAAAATGAAGCTTGTCTTGCAGAACTTATTGCCACGATTAATGCTGACGGCTAATCGTTTTTAACTACATTTAACACCTTATAAATGCCCCTGTAAGAAAAGCTGTCTGGCTTTACCTTCTTGGGGCATTTTTTATTATTTGCTTATCCAAAAGCAAAATACACTTTTATTATCTTGATCAGCACTTTTGTTAGCAACACCAATGAATGTAAAAAGTATCGCTGCGACAATAATAAAGAAGTGTGAATTAAGCACTAAGCCCTACTTAATCTCTCTCGCAGCGTTCCACACGACACAATATAAAAATATTTTAATTTATGATATACATAACTATATAAAAAAGCTTTATCGCTAAACAAGGAACTTTATGCCAGAATCTCAATGTTCATCTTGTCAACATATCGTAAAATCAATCGTTCGACATTGTCCTATTTGTAATGGTGGGATGAAAACGATTGAAAAATCTCAGCTAAAATCATGTCCCCGCTGCGCAGTGCCATTAGATGAATACCTTTATAGAAATCATGAACTAGATAAATGTGAACAATGTGAGGGAATTTGGTTACAGCCTGATGAGTTTTCAGTGTTAACGTCTGAGTTTGATGTATATCGTGACGATGAAAGTAATCCATTGTATTTACGACCAGGACTTCCTTCAGCTGAAAACTACCTGCCTTGTGCAAATTGTCAGAAAATGATGTCTCGTAGAAATTTCAAATCAATTTCAGGCGTTTTAATTGACTCTTGCCTACATTGTGGAATTTGGCTAGATAAAGGCGAATTAGCATTTATCAGAAGCTTTATCGCCAGTGGTGGATTAGATAAATCACAAGATCACACGTTAGTAAAACATGAACTACAAATAGAAGCACTTGATGACCGTATTTCAGATGTTGAGTTGATGGAGAAGATGCTAAATAAATATAGCTTGAAAAGAATATTCTTTCGGGGTTTTTAATATAATCGTTTAACTATACATAAACTTAGTGGCGTCGCGCTCTACTGCATAGATAAAGGAATTAGAGCAACGCCAATTATCTCAAAGTGAAGACACAGATTTCGCCCTTGCAGCTAGCACTGTGCCCTACTCAGCTAAAACATTAACAATTTAAGCTTCAATTCCCCAACCGTCAGTATGACCTTTAAACTGAGTTACTACTTTTTCAAAACGAGCTTCTAGCACAATAATGGCATCATAAAGCGGGAGTACTGTTATTGAACAATCTAAAGCCCACACTTTTGGATTTTCATCAATATGAACATCACAAGTAATATCAGGTGATACTTCAGCAAGATGATCTGCCATAGCCTGCGCTTGCTCTTGTGTTTCAAATAAGTGGAAAAAAACAACCGTATGCTTCACGGTTAAATCGATACCTGCTTTTTGCATTTCAAACAGTACTTTACCTGTTTCATCTTTTGGGAAGTTCATATTACTCATCATGGCTATAAAATTAATGGCGGTATTATAAACGGCAATGTTTTAAATGAATAGAAAACAAAATATATTTAATGGTTATAGTCCTACCTCGATGCTAAACAAGTTAGCTGACTCTAAAGGCTAAGTTAGTATATGTGGGATCTAGTTTTATAAATTGAACGGCTTGGAGTTTAATTTATCTGCTTGGCGTCGCGGTGGCGACAACACCCAGAGGGGCGTTACACGCCAAAAGCCCCTCTGGACTCCCCGTGGCGCCCTGCTCAGCAGAACACTCCAACTCAATTTAGGCGCAATGTTCATTCCTGCCGAAAATCGTCCCTTCACACGGCAGTCTACGCCATCCATGGCTTCGATAAACATCGCACTGATCTAAATTAAGTTTCCGTAGCTGTGATGGGATTTAGAGATCGCTGTAACAGATGTTAAAGATAAACCACTGAGGATAATTACTAACGAAGAAACAAACACCAAGTCTGCTTCATTAAACTCCGGAATGATGGCCAATATTCACGTATCACTGGCATGGATGCCAGTGAAAGTGCTGTTGGCACACGGACGTGCCATCAGCACTGGTACGTCGAAGAATATTGGACGTCATGGAGGAAGCACGTTTAATGCAGCAGCGCCGAGGGAGTCCAGAGGGAGGTCGGCGTCAGCCTTCCTTTGGGTGTCGTCGCCACCGCGACAACGCTAGATTAGCGTGCATTAAGCCTTAATGTGTATCTGACCCTACTTAATAATTTATAGACCTCTTTGATTTAGAACAGCTTGGAGTTTAATTTATCTGCTTGGCGTCGCGGTGGCGACTACACCCAGAGGGGCGTTACACGCCAAAAGCCCCTCTGGACTCCCCGTGGCGCCCGACTCAGCAAAACACTCCAACTCAATTTAGGCGCAATGTTCATTCCTGCCGAAAATCGTCCCTTCACACGGCAGTCTGCGCCATCCATGGCTCCGATAAACATCGCACTTATCTAAATTAAGTTTCCGTTGCTGAGATGGGATTGGAGTCTGCTGAACTTGTATTGCCCAATATAAAATCAGGTTCTTAGTTAATGATAAACAACAAACGTGAAAAAACGACAAGTCTGCTTCATTAAACTCCGGAATGATGGCCAATATTCACGTATCACTGGCATGGATGCCAGTGAAAGCGCTGTAGTGCATGGATGCACGTTCAGCGCTGGTACGTCGAAGAATATTGGACGTCATGGAGGAAACAAGTTTAATGTAGTAGCGCCGAGGGAGTCCAGAGGGAGGCCGGCGCTAGCCTCCCTTTGGGTGCAGTCGGCACCCCGACGCCAAACCAGTAAACAAACTCCAAGCCATTAATTTTGAGTGGAGGTCCATCTAATTTTCGGTATTTGGTTTAATTAGTTGATAATACTTTGAAATAAAATATCATCAATATACATTAAGAACATGGAAGTAAATGATGGCTACAAATGAAAAGCAGCTCAAATTTTTCAATTTTCTTCAAACAAAAGAAAACTCAAATACTCTTTTCTCTCTAAAGGAGATAATAGCAGCTACTGAATGGAAGGAATCAACCTTCAAATCGTATCTATCAAAAGGGCAAGTTTCAGAATTCATAAGTGAAGTTGATAATTTTAAATATCAAGCATCCAATTCGCTTAATATTACATTTAAAGAGTTTGAAAAAAAACTTTCTCAAAGTAAACACGTCCAAGCATTAGGTCATAACTTTAAATCAAAACTAGCCAAAGCTTTATTGAGAAAGTCTAAAGATAATATGCTATTAGCAATAGAATTATACAATAGACCTTCACTTGAAAATAAAATAGATGGATTTGTGATGCTTTTTTGCACTTCTTGGGAGCAACTTCTAAAAGCTATTATCATTAAAGCGAAAGGAGAAGAGTCCATTTATAGAAAAGTTAATAATGGAAAAAGAGAAACAATCCCACTACGCACATGTTTAGATATCGTTTTTAGCAAAACTGATGGAACGAAAAGGAACATTCTTAAAATAACTGATTTAAGAGATCAAGCAGTCCACTTACTTATGCCTGAGCTTCAAGGAATAGCTTCACGGATTTTTCAATCGGGTATTTTTAACTACTCATCGAAGTTTGAAGAAGCCTGCGAAGTGCCATTTTTAAATACAGATAATACCGGAATGATAAGCTTAGTTGGTGACTTTAAGACTCCTCCATTATCAATGATGAATAATATATATGGAAAAGCTGCTGAAGAAATTATCGCACTTGCGGAAGAATTAACATCATCTGTAGACAATGCAAATGATCTATCTTTTGCTATCCCTTTAGATGTAACTTTACAGTTCGCTCAAAAGGATTCAGAAGGCACACAAATAATTTTAACTAAAGCAGAAAATGGTATGACAGGTCTCAAAAAAGCACTAGTCATAGAGAAAAGTGTAGATGCCGAAAAGACTTATAAATTTAAACAAGGCCAAGCAATAACCGAAATTAATCAAAGGCTACAGTCAAAATACGATAATGATTTTTTAAAAAAACGGCTGAACAAACAAAATAACAAAAAATATGAACTAAATCCTAATTGTTTTCAGTCTTTAATATACAAGTTGAAATGGAAGCTATCAGACAATAAATATCATCATTTTTTTAAAAACGCTAATTATCATGCCTATTCAGAAATTGCTCTTGAAGAACTAATTGAAAAAATAATTTCAAATACTGATTATTTAAAAGCAGCTAAGCAAAGTTATAGCAAAAGGAGTAGAAATTAAAAAAAACCCGCTAGAAGCGGGTTTTTTTATTAAGAATAACAGTTTGCAATCAAAAGCTGATTACCAACCTGTTTTCTCTTTAAGTGCTTTACCGATATCCGCTAAAGAACGTACAGTTTTAACACCGGCCGCTTCTAATGCTGCGAATTTCTCATCAGCTGTACCTTTACCACCAGCGATAATCGCGCCAGCGTGACCCATACGCTTACCTTCTGGTGCAGTAACACCAGCAATGTAAGATACTACAGGTTTAGTAACGTGTGCTTTGATGTATTCCGCAGCTTCTTCTTCAGCAGTACCACCAATTTCACCAATCATTACGATTGCTTCAGTTTGTGGATCGTTTTGGAACATTTCCAATACGTCGATGAAGTTAGTACCAGGAATAGGGTCACCACCAATACCTACACAAGTAGATTGGCCAAAACCAGCATCTGTAGTTTGTTTAACAGCTTCGTACGTAAGCGTACCAGAACGTGAAACAATACCTACTTTACCAGGCTTGTGAATGTGACCAGGCATGATACCAATCTTAGTTTCGCCCGGAGTGATAACACCTGGACAGTTAGGACCGATCATACGAACGCCAGTAGCGTCAAGCTTAGCTTTAACGTCAACCATATCTAAAGTTGGAATGCCTTCAGTGATAGTAACGATAAGCTCGATGCCTGCATCAATAGCTTCTAAAATTGCATCTTTACAAAATGGTGCAGGAACATAGATAACTGTAGCTGTTGCGCCAGTTGCTTCTACTGCATCACGTACTGTATTGAATACTGGAAGGCCTAAATGCGTTTGACCGCCTTTACCTGGGCTTACGCCACCAACCATTTGTGTACCGTACTCAAGTGCTTGTTCTGAATGGAATGTACCTTGACCACCAGTGAAACCTTGACAGATTACTTTAGTATCTTTGTTAATTAAGACAGACATTATTTGCCCTCCGCAGCTGCTACAACTTTAGTTGCTGCATCAGTTAATGACTCAGCAGCAATGATGTCTAAGCCAGATTTTTTAAGTACTTCACGACCTTCTTCAGCGTTTGTACCTTCTAAACGTACAACTACAGGCACTTGAACGCCTACATCTTTAACTGCAGCGATAATACCTTCAGCAATCATGTCACAACGTACAATGCCACCAAAGATGTTAACTAAAACAGCTTTAACGTTATCGTCAGAAAGGATGATTTTGAATGCTTCAGAAACACGCTCTTTAGTCGCCCCGCCGCCAACATCTAAGAAGTTAGCTGGCTTGCCGCCGTGTAAGTTAACGATATCCATAGTACCCATTGCTAGGCCTGCACCGTTAACCATACAACCAACATTGCCGTCTAATGCAACGTAGTTTAATTCAAAACGTGCTGCATGTGCTTCACGCTCATCTTCTTGAGATGGATCGTGGAATGCGCGCATTTTAGGTTGACGGTATAAAGCATTACCATCGATACCAATTTTGCCATCTAGACAATGAAGATTACCTTCGTCAGTAATAACTAACGGGTTGATTTCTAATAAAGCGAAATCGAAATCTTCAAACATTTGTGCAAGACCTAAAAAGATCTTAACAAATTGCTTCATTTGCGTTGGGTTTAAGCCTAACTTGAAGCCTAATTCACGTGCTTGGTAAGGTTGAGCGCCAACAAGTGGATCGATTTCAGCTTGGTGAATTAACTCAGGAGTCTCTTCAGCAATCTTCTCGATGTCAACACCGCCTTCAGTAGAAGCCATGAATACTACTTTACGACTTGCACGGTCTACAACAGCACCAAGATACAATTCGTTAGCA
The DNA here is from genome assembly GCF_014077595.1 of Colwellia sp. 6M3. NCBI lineage: Bacteria > Pseudomonadati > Pseudomonadota > Gammaproteobacteria > Alteromonadales > Colwelliaceae > Colwellia > Colwellia sp. 6M3. Next base: position 12,443 of record NZ_JACGWF010000080.1, read on the forward strand.
ATATCTGTACAGCTTTCTACTAAAATTTTAGCAACTGGCTGTCCATGCTCATCTGTTTGGTATGTAACTAGGTTTTTACCTAACCAGTTTTGAGCGAAATCTTTGATTTCTTGCTTGGTTTTAACTAGCTTAACACCGCCAGCTTTACCACGGCCACCCGCGTGTACTTGAGTTTTAACAACCCACATATCGCCGCCAATTTTATCGGCAGCTTCGGCAGCTTCTTGAGCGGTATCGCAAGCGAAACCTTCAGAAACTGGTAAACCATATTCAGCGAATAATTGTTTCGCTTGATATTCATGCAAATTCATGGTGTTTTATCCATTTATCTGTAGATGAAAATGGCAATAATTATAATTACTACCATCGAAAAGAGTCGACCGATTATAGTATAAAAGCTCTAAAGAACATAGTCCTTAGAGCCTACTACTATAGTCTAAATCAAACCAAAAAATTCAATATTACTACTTACTTGATGTTTAACTATATATTAAGTAACAAGCGTGTTGGATCTTCCAACAACTCTTTAATTGTTACTAAAAATCCAACTGATTCTTTACCATCAACTAAACGATGATCATAAGAAAGAGCTAGGTACATCATAGGTAAAATTTCAACTTTTCCATTAACTGCCATTGGGCGATCTTGGATTTTATGCATTCCTAAGATTGCCGCTTGTGGCAAGTTAAGAATAGGCGTTGAAATTAATGAACCAAAAACGCCGCCATTAGTGATAGTAAAGTTACCACCTTGCATTTCGTCCATGGTTAATTTTCCGTCACGACCTTTAATCGCTAATGAACGGATACCGTTTTCGATACCTGCCATGCTTAGCTGATCTGCATCACGTAATACTGGTGTAACTAAACCACGTGGCGTAGATACCGCAATCGAAATGTCAAAAAAGTTATGATAAACAATGTCATCACCGTCAATTGACGCGTTAATTGCTGGGTAGCGTTTAAGCGCTTCAGTTACCGCTTTAACGTAGAAAGACATGAAACCTAAACGGGTATCATGTGTTTTCTCGAATACGTCTTTATATTGGTTACGAAGATCCATAATTGGCTTCATGTTAACTTCGTTAAACGTGGTTAACATGGCCGTAGAATTTTTCGCTTCTAATAAACGTGTCGCGATTGTTTTACGTAAACGCGTCATAGGTACACGTTTTTGTGTACGCTCACCTAATGCTGCAGAAGCTTGTGCTGCTGGCGCAGGCGCCGCTGCTTTTGCTGGAGCTGCTTTAGGCTTGTTAGCCGCTGCTTCAACATCTTCTTTAGAAATACGACCGCCTTTACCAGTACCAACAACATCGTTAGCTGTAAGGCCTTTTTCTTTCATTAAACGACGTACTGATGGACCAGCAAGTTCGTCTGAACTAATCGCTTCTTCTGCTGAAGCTGCAGGTGCTGCGCTTGCTGCTGCACCAACATTAAGTTCACCAAGTTTTTGGTCGCCTAATACTGTCTCGCCTTCAGCGTGAATTATTTTACCAATTATGCCATCAGCTTGTGCAACAACTTCTAAAACCACTTTGTCAGTTTCAATATCAACTAAGTTTTGGTCAACTGTTACGGTATCGCCTGCAGCAACATGCCATGCAGCTACAGTCGCATCAGCAACTGACTCTGGTAATACTGGTACAACGATATCGATAACTTTAGCATTGCCTGCTGGAGCTTTCGCTTCAGCTTTACTTGCTGGAGCAGCATCGCTTTTAGCTTCAGGTGCAGCTGTTTCAGCCTCACCTTCAGATAAAATAGCAATAACTTGCTCGCCAAGTACCGTAGCACCTTCAGCTTGAGATATATCAGTAATTACGCCATCAGACGTTGCTGGTACTTCAAGAACCACTTTATCAGTTTCAATATCAACTAATACTTGATCACGAGACACTTTATCACCAACTTGTACATGCCAAGTCGCTATAGTTGCATCTGCAACTGATTCAGGTAAAACGGGAACCTTAATTTCGGTTGTCATTTATAATATTCCTTACACACTCTTAATTAATCTCTTTATAAAAAAGAGGGTCTATTCTACATTAAGCGCGTCTTGAACTAGCGCCTGTTGCTCTTTAACATGAACTGACATATAACCTACAGCAGGTGCTGCCGAAGCATTACGTCCTGCATATGTCAAATAAGTATCTGCCGGTATCGCCGCTCTAAAATGATGCTGAGAACAATACCAAGCACCTTGATTTTGCGGTTCTTCCTGACACCAAACGAATTGCTTAACATGCTGATATTTTGCAATTTCAGCTTTAAGCTCAACTTCTGGGAATGGATATAGCTGCTCAACACGAATGATTGCAACATTGGTTTGCTCATTCTTACGACGTTGATCAAGTAGTTCGTAGTAAACTTTACCACTACAAAAAACTACGCGTTCAACTTTGTCAGCATCTAATTCATCAACTTCACCAATAACATTGTGGAATACACCCGTAGAAAGTTCTTCTAATGAAGATACTGCCATTGGATGACGTAACAATGATTTAGGTGACATTACAACCAATGGACGACGCATAGGACGAACCACTTGGCGACGCAGCATATTAAATACTTGCGCAGGTGTTGATGGTACACAAACTTGCATGTTGTGATCAGCACAAAGTTGCAAAAAGCGTTCTAGGCGAGCAGATGAATGCTCAGGCCCTTGACCTTCATAACCATGCGGCAACAACATAGTTAAGCCACATAAACGACCCCACTTTTGTTCGCCTGAGCTAATGAATTGGTCAAATACAACCTGTGCACAGTTAGCAAAATCACCAAACTGCGCTTCCCAAATGGTTAAACCACTTGGTTCAGCTGTTGTATAGCCATATTCAAAAGCTAATACTGACACTTCAGATAACACTGAATCATGTACGTCAAACGGACCTTGACCTTCACGAATATTTTGTAAAGGTAAATAGCGGCTTGCATCGTCTTGATTATGCAAAACAGCATGACGATGGAAGAAAGTACCACGACCAGAGTCTTGCCCTGTTATACGAACACGCTTACCGATATCAACAATAGAGGCATATGCTAAATTTTCAGCCATACCCCAATCAAGTAACTTTTCACCACTGGCCATTTTTTCACGATCGTCATAAATTTTCTTTACGCGATTGTGAACATGATGTTCAGCAGGAATAGTTGAAATTTTGCCGGCAAGTTCTTTCAACTTATCAAGCGATATTTCTTTATCGTAATCGTCATCCCACTCGTGACCAATATAAGGTGTCCAATCAACAGAATGCTCTGTCATTGGTCGCCACTGTTCAACAGTACATTGACCTTCATCAAGCAATTTACGGTAATAAGCAGTTAACTCATCCGTTTTAGCTTTATTGAGTGAGCCTTCGGCATTAAGTTTATCTGCATAAAGTTGACGAGGCGTAGGATGCTTTTTAACTTTTTTATACATAAGTGGCTGTGTAGCACTTGGCTCATCAGCTTCATTATGTCCGTGACGTCGATAACAGACTAAATCAATAACTACATCACGTTTAAATTCGTTTCGGTAATCTAAGGCAATTTGCGTTGCCAAAATAACCGCTTCTGGATCATCACCATTCACATGCAGAATTGGCGCTGATACCATTTTAGCAATTTCAGTACAATATTCACCGCTGCGAGTATCTTCTGAACTTGACGTTGTAAAACCGACTTGGTTATTCACCACAATACGGATAGTACCGCCAACTTTAAAGGCACGCGCTTGTGACATGTTGAAGGTTTCTTGTACAACACCTTGACCCGCAATTGCCGAGTCACCATGAATAGTAATAGGTAATACTAAATCACCTTCATTACAATCACGTCTGTCTAACCTTGCACGCACAGAACCGATAACAACAGGGTTAACAATTTCTAGATGCGATGGGTTAAAGGCTAGCGCTAAATGAACGTTACCGCCCGGTGTAACGAAGTCAGATGAATAACCTTGGTGATATTTAACATCACCAGAAGATAATATTTCATCATGCTTGCCACCGAATTCGTCAAATAACTTAGATGGATTTTTCCCCATCACGTTAACGAGAACATTTAAACGACCACGATGAGCCATGCCCATAACAACTTCTTTAGCGCCTTGTGTACCGGCACGTGTAATAAGTTGTTTCAACATAGGTACTAATGCATCGCCACCTTCAAGAGAGAAACGTTTTGCACCTGGAAACTTAGCTCCTAGGTATTTTTCAAGTCCGTCAGCCGCAACTAAGTCTTTGAAAATTTCTTGTTTCTCTTCAACGGTTAATACTGCTTGTGATTGCACCGACTCTAAGCGTTGTTGTAACCAACGTTTTTCGTCAGTGCTGGTAATATGCATATATTCAGCACCAATAGAACCACAATAAGTAGTTTTAAGGGCTTTATATAGGTCACCAAGTTTCATTGAGTCTTGGCCAATTGCCAATGAACCAATGTTAAACTCACGATCAAAATCATTTTCTGATAGATCATGGTGAGACAATTGCAAATCACGTACTTTATCACGTTGCCATAACCCTAGAGGGTCAAGGTTAGCATTTTGATGTCCGCGAAAACGAAAAGCATTGATCAGCTGTAAAACTTTAACTTGCTTAGCGTCACTGCCACCCGAAACAACTACGGTTTTTTGTGTTTGTTGGGCTAGGTCTTTAAATTCATTGCGGATTTCAGAATGCCGATATTCAACGTCAGCACCTTCAATTTTAGGAAGTTGTTGGAATATAGCTCGCCACTCTGCAGTTACAGATTGTGAGTTATCCAGATAAGATTCGTATAATTCTTCAATATAAGCAGCGTTCGCGCCACTTAAATGGGAAGACTCTATCCAAGTCTTCATAGCACCTTCGGGCATTGCCTGTTCCTTTATGGGATAAAAGCAATCAAAAGATATGTCTAAAATAAATTATCCGAGCACACGTTTATTGAGTGCTCGGACGTTTAAATTAAACCGCTCTGGTTAGCAACATTGACTTAATATGGCCAATGGCTTTTGTTGGGTTTAATCCTTTCGGACAAACATCAACACAGTTCATAATACCGTGACAACGGAATACGCTGTAGGCATCTTGTAAATCATCTAGTCGCTCTTCTGTTGCAGTATCGCGGCTATCGATAAGAAAACGATAAGCGTGCAATAAACCTGCTGGCCCGATAAATTTATCAGGATTCCACCAGAAAGAAGGACAAGATGTTGAACAACAAGCACATAATATACATTCGTATAAACCATCTAATTTTTCACGTTCTTCGATAGTTTGTAAATGTTCGCGTGCAGGTTGTTCTTTACCATCATTAATCAGGTAAGGTCTGATTTTTTCATATTGATTGTAAAACTGTGTCATATCAATAATCAAATCACGTACTACTGGCAAACCTGGTAATGGACGTAACACAATCTTATTTGCTGGAACAGCAGATAAAGGCGTGATACATGCCAAACCGTTTTTACCATTCATATTCAAACCGTCAGAGCCACAAACACCTTCACGACATGAACGACGGAATGAAAGACTAGAATCTTGCTCTTTAAGCAAAATTAAGGCGTCTAATACCATCATGTCTGAGCCTTTTGGAATTTCCAGCTCATAATCTTTCATGTAAGGTTTGTTATCAACATCAGGGTTGTAACGGTAAATTGAAAAAATTTGTTTCATCACAACGCTCCTAGTAAGTTCTTGCTTTCGGTGGGAAAGCTTCACGGTGAACCGGGCTCATGTTAACAGAGCGTTTGCTCATGTCTTCTGAACCTGGTGTGTAAATAGAGTGACATAACCAATTTTCGTCATCACGTACTTGGAAATCTTCGCGAGCATGTGCGCCACGAGACTCAGTACGGAAGTTAGCTGCTTTAGCTGTACAAAAAGCGGTTTCCATTAAGTTGTCTAATTCTAAACACTCAATTCTATGGGTGTTAAACTCAGAAGACTTATCATCTAAATGGGCATTTTGTAGGCGTTCACGAATTTCAGTTAATTCTTTCATGCCCTGTGCCATTGCATCACCTTCACGGAATACCGAGAAGTTAAATTGCATACATTTTTGTAAATCTTTACGAATTTGAACTGGATCTTCACCACTCGTTGATGATTCCCAACGCTTAGTACGCGCTAACGAAACTTCTATATCAGATTCAGAAGCATCTTTACCGGCTTGAGTCTCACTTAAGTAAGTACCTAAGAAGTTACCCGCAGCACGACCAAATACCACTAAATCAAGTAATGAGTTGCCACCTAAACGGTTAGCACCATGTACTGATACATTGGCAATTTCACCAACGGCAAATAAGCCTTCAATAATTTTTTCTTCGCCCGTTTCTGGGTTGAAGTTAATTGCTTGACCATTAACATTACAAGGCACACCGCCCATCTGATAATGACAAGTTGGTATAACAGGAATAGGCTCAACAGCAGGATCGACGTGAGCAAAAGTTTTTGATAAATCACAAACTCCTGGTAAACGTTTTTCTAGTGTTTCACGACCTAAATGATCAAGTTTAAGTTTAAGATGTGGACCTAAAGGACCGTCGAAACCGCGACCTTCGCGTATTTCAGTCATCATAGAACGAGCAACAACATCACGACCGGCTAAATCTTTAGCATTCGGTGCATAACGCTCCATGAAACGTTCGCCGTCTTTGTTAAGAAGGTAACCACCTTCTCCACGACAACCTTCAGTTACTAATGTGCCCGCACCCGCAATACCTGTTGGGTGGAACTGCCACATTTCCATATCTTGCATTTGTACGCCAGCACGAAGTGACATACCAACACCGTCACCGGTATTAATGTGAGCATTAGTGGTAGAAGCAAAAATACGACCCGCGCCACCTGTTGCTAAAACAGTAGCACGTGCTTTGAAGTAAACAATCTCACCAGTTTCAATGCAAATTGCGGTAGTACCAA
>NZ_JACGWF010000147.1:0-6270 GCF_014077595.1 Colwellia sp. 6M3
TCCGAACTCAGAAGTGAAACGTGTTAGCGCCGATGGTAGTGTGGGAGTTCCCATGTGAGAGTAGGACATTGCTAGGCTTCTATTTAGAAGAGCCCGATTCGAAAGAGTCGGGCTTTTTGCTGTCTGGTGTTTTAAAAAATACAGTGATGAAAGTATTGTGACAACAGTAGTGTGACTTATATAAGTTAAGCCCATGTGAGGTCTTTCCTGCACATCCATGTGCTCAAGACATTAGTATCTCGTATACGTCAGTAAGACACTGATAGGCTTCTATTTAGAAGAGCCCGTTACGAAAGTGACGGGCTTTTTGCTGTCTGGTGTTTTAAAAAATACAGTGATAAAAGTATCGTGACAACAGTAGTGTGACTTATATAAGTTAAGCCCATGTGAGGTCTTTCCTGCACATCCATGTGCTCAAGACATTAGTATATCCTATACGTCAGTAGGGCACTGATAGGCTTCTATTTAGAAAAGCCCGTTACGAAAGTGACGGGCTTTTTGCTGTCTGGAATTTGTAAACTAAAACTCGTGCATGAAACGTGTTAGCGCCGTTGGTAAAAAGCGTGTGTCTATTCTTCTCTTTAGAGAAACCTGTTACTGATGTAACGAGTTTTGTTGCTTTCTGTCGTTTAGAAAATACAAACAGTGATTACAGATAACGCGTTCATAGCGATATAACCCAGATAAATTCAATTATTTACTACTCTAATGAGTCGTTAAATACGACTAGTATCTGTATAGAAAACGTTACTATTATTCCTATATTCTTTTTTTGTATAAAAAAGCCATTTCTATTCTTTTTATTTGGTAGCAAATCAGTCTATTCTTGCATCATTAATCAGTAATGGGCGTATAGTCGAATGTTGCCGGAACAGCAAAAATTAAACCAAACAATGCTAGATACCAATCAATTGGCATCTTTCAAGCAAAGCATCAATGATCTTTCTCCGCTACAGTTAGCGTGGGCTAGTGGTTATTTAGCCGCTAAAGCTGAAAATCCTAATACCGCAGTTGCTCCCGCAGTAGTATCGAGTGCAGTGGCGTCAACATTAACCATTTTGTACGGCTCACAAACGGGTAATGCTAAAGGTGTTGCTAAGAGCTTAGCTGCACTAGCAGCTGCTGAAGGTTTAAGTGTTGAATTAAAAAGCATGGGCGAGATTAAGCCTAAGGCAATTAAGAATATTACGCACTTACTTATTGTTGCAAGTACTAATGGTGAAGGTGAAGCGCCTGATGATGCAATTGCATTGCATGAGTTTTTAGCATCTAAAAAAGCGCCAAAACTGGATCATTTGCAATACAGTGTTCTTGCATTAGGTGATACCAGTTATGAATTTTTCTGTCAAACGGGTAAAGACTTCGATCTTAATCTTGAAAAGCTAGGCGCAAAAAGACTTGCCCCGCGTGTTGATTGTGATGTTGATTACGATGCAGATGCTAAAACATGGTCGACGACGGTAGTAAAACAAGCTAAAGAACTTTTAGCTAGTGAAGTTGCATCAAACAATGTTGTAACACTAACCAATGCAACTATTGCTGAAGATCTATATACCAAACAAAGCCCTTACACCGCAGAATTATTACTAAGTCAAAAAATTACTGGTCGAGACTCTGCTAAAGATGTTCGCCATGTTGAAATTGATTTAGGCGAGTCCGGCTTAACTTATCAAGCCGGTGATGCATTAGGTGTTTGGTTTGAAAACTCAGCCTCGCTTGTTGATGAGCTTATTACAGAGCTCGCTATAGATGATCAAGAACAAGTGACTGTAGCAAATGAAAGCGTAACTATAGCTGAGGCATTAAAAACTAAGTTTGAGATTACACAAACCTCAATTCAATTTATCGAATTCTGGGCTAATAAATCACAAGCGAAAACCTTGTTAGATCTACTTGATGATAAAGCGGCTCTACGCGAATACGCGGCTAACCATCAGGTGGTTGATGTTGTTAAGTCTGCTTCATTACCAAATGAAACTAAGGTAAACGCTCAAGAATTTATTGATGCTTTAAGAAAAATCACGCCAAGACTATATTCAATTGCATCATCTCAAAGTGAAGTTGAAGAAGAAGTTCACTTAACTGTTGGCCTTGTGCAATACGAAGCAGGAGACGCTTTCCGTCAAGGTGGTGCTTCAGGATTTTTGACTAATGGTATTGATGAAGGTGGTGCAGTTAAGGTGTTTGTTGAACACAATGACAACTTTAGACTGCCCGCTAAGAATGATACTCCAGTAATTATGATTGGTCCTGGTACCGGTGTAGCACCTTTTAGAGCCTTTATGCAGGAGCGAGAAGCGACTGAAGCTAGTGGTGATAACTGGTTGTTCTTTGGTGATCAAACATTTACCCAAGATTTTCTATATCAAGTTGAATGGCAAGGCTATTTGAAATCAGGCTTGTTGACCAAAATTGATCTTGCATTTTCTCGTGATCAAGCAGAAAAGATTTATGTTCAAGATAGATTATTAGAAAACGCTGACGAAATATTCGCGTGGCTAGAACGTGGAGCACACATTTACGTTTGTGGTGATATGAGTAGAATGGCTAAAGATGTTGAGGCGGCGTTGCTATCTATTATTGCAACTAAAGGTCAATTATCACAAGAACAGGCAGCTGAATACTTAAAAGATTTACGTAACGCCAAGCGTTACCAGAAGGATGTTTACTAATGACTGACTTGACCAATAAAGATCAGGAAAATGGCCCTTTAATTGTTGAAGGCAAACATGCCGATAATGAAAGATTAAAAGCGGAAAGTAACTATTTGCGTGGCACCATTACTGAAGATTTAAAAGACAACGTTACCGGCGGTTTTACTGCTGATAATTTTCAGTTAATCAGAACACATGGTATGTATCAGCAAGATGACCGTGACATACGTAATGAACGTGCTAAGCAAAAGCTTGAGCCATTACATAATGTCATGTTACGTGCTCGTATGCCCGGCGGTATTATTACACCAACGCAATGGTTAGCTATTGATAAGTTTTCACGTGAAAAAACAAGTTATGGCAGTATTCGTTTAACTACACGTCAAACCTTTCAATTTCACGGCGTATTAAAGCCTAATATTAAGTTAATGCATCAAACGCTTAACGAATATGGTATCGATTCAATTGCTACCGCAGGTGATGTTAATCGTAATGTACTTTGTACTACGAATCCTGTTGAGTCTGAGTTACACCAAGAGGCTTATGAGTGGGCTAAAAAAATTAGTGAACACTTATTACCTAAAACACGTGCATATGCTGAAATTTGGCTTGATGGCGAAGTAATAGAAGAAGGCAAAGATGGTAAAGAAGTTGAGCCTATTTTAGGTCCTAATTATTTACCACGTAAATTTAAAACTACGGTGGTTATTCCTCCGCAAAATGATGTTGACGTACACGCTAACGATTTGAACTTTATTGCCATTGCTAAAGACGGCAAGCTGATCGGTTTTAATGTCTTAGTTGGTGGTGGTTTAGCCATGACTCATGGCGACAAATCTACTTACCCTCGCAAGGCCGATGATTTTGGTTTTGTTGAGTTATCTAAAACTTTAGATGTTGCTGCAGCAGTAGTTACCACTCAACGTGATTGGGGTAACCGAGTTAATCGCAAGAATGCTAAAACTAAGTACACATTAGATCGTGTAGGTGTTGATACTTTTAAAGCAGAAGTTGAAAAACGAGCAGGTATTACTTTTGCAGAAAGTCGCCCTTACGAGTTTACTGGGCGTGGCGACCGTATCGGTTGGACTGAGGGTTATGAAGGCACACATCATTTAGCGCTATTTATTGAAAATGGTCGTTTACTTGATAAGCCAAACTTACCGTTGAAAACAGGTATGGCAGAAATCGCGAAAATCCATAAAGGCGATTTTCGTATGACAGCTAACCAGAATTTAATTATTGCTGGTGTGGCTAGTGAAGACAAAGCAGAAATTGAGCGCTTAGCACGTGCACACGGTTTAATGGCTGATGATGTATCTGTTCAGCGTAAGAACTCAATGGCCTGTGTAGCGTTTCCTACATGCCCACTTGCAATGGCTGAAGCGGAAAGATATTTACCTGGCTTGGTTACTGACGTAGAAGCCATTTTAGCTAAGCATAATGTGGCTAATGAAAGTATTATTTTACGTGTTACAGGTTGTCCTAATGGCTGTGGTCGCGCCATGTTGGCTGAAATAGGCTTAGTAGGTAAAGGTCCAAGTAAATACAACATGCACTTAGGTGGCAACATTATTGGTACTCGCGTACCTAAAATGTATAAAGAAAACCTAAATGAAGAAGATATTCTTCAAGAAATCGATAGTTTAGTGGCTCGTTGGGCTACTGAGCGCAATGAAGCTGAAGCTTTTGGCGATTTCGTTATACGTGTTGGTATTATTGATGAAGTTATTGTCAGCAAAAGAGATTTTCATGACTAATATTATTAAAGCGAGTATACCTCCTGTGATTAGTAATAAATTTCCAGCGTCATTACCTGAACCTTGGTTGAAGCAGTGGAACGAGTTGTTAGAGAAGCAGTCTGCAACGCAGCGCGTAGAATGGGCGATGGAAAACTTACCATCGCAATTCGTATTATCGTCAAGTTTCGGTATTCAATCTGCGGTGATGCTGCATATGTTGACGAAAATTGACCCCAATATTCCTGTATTGATTACTGACACGGGTCATTTATTTCCTGAAACATATCAGTTTATTGAAAAATTAACCGATCGCTTAAACTTAAACTTACAAGTATTTAGTGCTAAAGAAAGTGCAGCATGGCAACAAGCTAAATATGGTGAAGAGTGGTCAAAAGATGAAGCGTCGTTAAAAGCATATAATCGCCGCAACAAGGTTGAACCATTAGAACGTGGTTTGAGTGAGTTACAAGCGGGTACATGGTTTTCAGGTGTAAGAAGACAGCAATCAAGTCATCGCGAAGGTTTGTCAGTAGTCAGTATTTTACGTGGCAGATTTAAAGTGCACCCGATTATTGATTGGTCAAATAAAGATGTTCATCAATATTTAACGGCAAACAATTTACCTTACCACCCGTTATGGGAAGAAGGTTATGTTTCGGTTGGAGATGTTCATAGTACAAAACCATTGACCGCTGGCATGGATGAAAGTGATACCCGCTTTTCAGGTATGCAAAGAGAATGTGGTTTACATACCGATGGTGATGGAATTTAATCGATAGAACTAAAAGAATGTGCTTGTCGCATTCTTTTAGTTCTAGATTGAAATAATTAACTGGTTAACATTAACCCGTTAATTGTAGCTTAATTAGTAATAGAAAAATTCTCTGAAAGTTTTGTTTTTAATATCGACAAATAGCTTTCATCTGCATTGTCATTGATTAAGTGTGCGAGTTCAGTACCAATAGGTGTGAACTTATAAAACGTAAGTATACAATCGGCTTTTTTAGCAACAAAACTCACTGATTTACCATTATAGTTAAACTGAATCTTCTCCCCTTTAGCGAGCGAGTGACTTTCTGTTTCTTGTTCGAACATCAGATGATTATCCGCCAAAGTTAAAATATCAGCGTAGCTCAGCCCTGCTTGATTAAGATCGAGTTGTTGTTGTCGTTGTTTATTGAAAAAATTAAATAATGTAGGGACTTGATAAGCACCGCTGATCACGCGAATATTTTTTCTACGTGTATCAGACATCGCTAAACTACATGCTTTTGCTAATAGCTTAGCTTCAGTAATGCCCATGGTTCGAAAGGTTTGTAAGGTTTTTAGTGAAAAAGAACCCGGCTTAGATACTTCACCCGCTAAAATTTTCGCCCATAAATCTTGCATATTTTTATTGCTAATACCTTCTGCAAGAATAACAAACGAGCTGAACCAGTCTTGATCCGCTCTATCGGTCATATTTTCATCAGAGCAATATTGAATCGCACGTAACACGATGGCTTCCATATTTTGCTGCTTGCGTAATTCGTCGATTTTTTTACGTCTAAAAGCTCTGTCTTCTATAGGAGCTTGTTTAATTTCAGGTAAAAATGCAGCATTAAGTGAAAACTTTTTAGCCAATAGCAAAATTTGTTTTTGTGACGAGGCATTTGCGGTTGTGCTATTACTACTTCTGGGCGCATTAGAGTCTTCATCATTTTCAATGATAACTGGACTGCTTTGCTCCGGAGAGTGCTTAATTATTTTATTTTCATCAATAGAATTCGACACCCAATGTATCCTTTAAAACTATAAAACCCTTAGAGAACCAAGATAACATCACCAAAAAATTAATTATAGCGTAAATATAAGTTTTGCTTATGACATTATAT
>NZ_JACGWF010000143.1:0-6359 GCF_014077595.1 Colwellia sp. 6M3
AGTTATAAGTGTTTTTTTGTCCTGTTTAAAATATCAGCCTAAACTGTTGTTATTGTAGGGTTTAATTGTTGACGTTGTGTTTTTATGTATTATTTAATTAGCAAATGTAAATTTTTAAATATATAGATGTAAAAGTTTGTAATGAAAATGTAAGAAAACTCTGTTTTAATTTCTCCTGAATAAAGCTTTTAAAATAATAAATAGATTAATAATTAGCTAAGTAAAATTTAAATAAAACATAATACAAAACAAAAATCTAACTTATACCAAGGAATAATATGATGAAAACTCATCGTCTCTCTCGCATTACTGGCGCAGTTGTACTTGCGTTAGGATTGTCAACATCAGCCATGGCTGATGATACGTCATCGTCAATTCGTGGCAACATCTTAACTGCAAGCGGCAATGTAGTTACTGATGCAACGATTACCATCGTTCATGAGCCTTCAGGCACTCGTAAAACATTAAAAGTTAATGATACGGGTAATTTCTCAGCTCAAGGTTTACGTGTTGGTGGTCCATACACGGTAACTATTGATTCTGATGTATATGCAGATAAAACATTAGAAGGTATTTATATTACATTGGGAGATGTATTCCGTCTTAATGAAGTTTTAGATGATGTTAATATCGAACGTATTTCTGTTACAGGTTCTTCAGGATTTTTTGACCCATCAAAAGGTTCTTCTAGTGTATTTAGTGGTGATGATCTTACTAAGTCAGCTGCTTTTAACCGTGACTTGAAAGACATTGTTCGTCAAAACCCAATGGCTGTAGTTAGTAACGACGGCAACACCCTATCTCTAGCCGGTAGTAACCCAAGATATAACAGTTTAGCTGTTGATGGTGTAAACCTGAATGATGATTTTGGTTTAGCTGGTAACGGTTACCCTACAGAGCGTTCGCCAATTTCTTTTGATTCAATTGATCAAATTAGTGTGGCAATTGCACCATTTACCGCTAAAGAAGGCGGTTTCTCTGGTGGTAAAGTGAGCGTTGTTACTAAATCAGGTACAAATGATTTTCACGGTTCAATGTTTATCGAACAAGCTAAAGATGCTTGGGCTGGTACACCTGAAACGGATGATGGTGACAAAATTGATTTAAGCTTTGATGAAGAAACTTGGGGTGCTACATTTGGCGGTCCTATCATTAAAGATAAACTATTTTTCTTCGCATCTTACGAAACCTTTGAATCGCCAAGTTCTGTTGATAAAGGCCCATCAGATTCTAATGTTGCTAATAAAGTTACCCAAGTGTCTCAAGCGGAAGTTGATCGTGTAATCAACATTGCTAAAGACAAATATGGTTATGATGCTGGTAGTTGGGACGACTCTATTCCATTAGAAGATGAAAAATATTCATTGAAACTAGACTGGAATATCAGCGAAGACCATCGTGCTACTTTTACTTATTCACATGGCTCTAGTAACAGTGCCGGTAACCAAGGTGGTGGTAGATCAGATGATTTATACCTATCTTCACATTGGTATAACCGTTCAAATGAGTTTGATACTTATGTTGCTCAGTTGTTCTCATATTGGACAGAAGATTTTTCAACAGAAGTTAAAGTTTCTAAAAAAGAATCTATTAACGGTCAAATTTCACTAGGTGGTTATGAGTTTGGTGAAGTTAAAATTGATACGGTTAATGGTGGTGAAATTATGTTGGGCGCTGATGACAGTCGTCATGCAAACCAACTAACCAATGAGACTTTTCAATTCCGTGTTAGCGGTGAATACTTGTACGAAGACCATGCTATTTCATTCGGTTGGGAATACGAGAAAGTAGATGTTTATAACATCTTCATGCAGCATTATTTAGGTTCTTGGTATTTCGATAGCATTGATGACTTTGAAGCTGGCAACGCAGGATTTTTTGAATATCAAAATAACCCAAGCTTAAATCGTGATGATGCAGCCGCAGAGTTTTCTCTTGGCAATCATGCTTTATATCTTGAAGATAGCTGGGATGTAAATGACTCGTTAAATCTAACTTATGGTTTACGTTACGAGTTAACGGTTAATGATGATGCTCCAAACTTTAACCAAAGCTTTTTTGACCGTTATTCTTATGCCAACAATGAAAACCTTGACGGCTTAGACGTATTATTACCACGTGTTGGTTTTAACTGGACAGCAACTGATGATTTAACTATCCGAGGTGGTGTTGGTCTATTTAGTGGCGGACGTCCTAACGTATTTATTTCAAATGCGTTCACCAACGACGGTTCAAGAATCGCCTTATATCGCAGCGGTAGCGCAGCATTTTTACAAGATGCTGATCCAAGTGGCATTCCACAAACTGCGCAAGACGCAATATCTCAATCTGAGTTAGGTGGACCAAACTCGAATATTGATGCTATTGATCCAAACTTTGAAATCCCTACAACATGGCAGTACAGCTTAGCTGCAGATTATGTTGCTGACCTTAGCAATATTGGTTTAGGTGATGATTGGCGTATAAGTGGTGAAATACTTTATAAAGATATCCAGAAAGATATGGCTTGGTCTGATCTTTCTCGCACTTTAGATACTTCAAAAGGTAATGGTGGTTTAACTGTTGAAGGTCGCCCAATTTATACTTTTGCTAATCCGGATAGAGAAGCCCGTGATGTATTATTAACTAATACGTCTGGTGGTCATACTATGATTGAAACATTGTCAGTTGCGAAAAACTGGAAAAACGGTTTTAAAGCTAACTTCTCATATACTCATTCAACTATTCGTAATCGTGTAGATGCTACTGGTACTTCGTCAAATACAGCATATAACTTTAACCCGGTTGTTGATCCTGAGAATCCTACTATTGGTACATCAGCTTACCAAGTTAAGCATCGTTTAACGTTTAACCTTTCATATAACGCTGAATTGTTTGAAGGTTATAACACTGGCATGCATATGTTTTGGGAGCGTAAGTCAGGTCGTCCATTTAGTTACTTGTTAGGTTATAACAACGATGATGGTTTATCTGGAGAGTTAGATCTTACAACGGCAAACTTACCATACATTCCAACAAGTGCTAGCGATAGCGCGGTTGATTTCGATAATGGTTTAAGTTATGACGAAATTATGGCTGAATTAGCATTAGCTGGAATCAGTTCTGATGGTGGTTACCTTGGTAAGAATGCTTATACAGCGCCTTGGACAACGACTATGGATCTTCGCTTTGAACAAGAAATTCCAGGTTTCATGGAAGGTCATAAAGGCTTGTTCTATGTCGACATTAAAAATGCTTTAGCAATTTTTGATGAAGGTGCAGCACGTGTTTATCAATTACCATTTGGTCAATCAGCAACAGAGATACTAGATTATAGTATCAATGATGATGGTCAATATGTGTATGATTCTGCAAATATTAGTGAAGGCGAATCACCTGCTCAATTTAAAGATAGAGAATCAACTTGGAGTATGAAGATTGGTGTTAAATACACTTTCTAATACCCAGTAGATAATCCTTAATTTAAAAAGCCAACAGTGATGTTGGCTTTTTTTTTGTGAAAATATAAAGTTTGAATTAGCACCTTGCAGTGTTGAATTCTTGATTATATAAGTTGCTTTTCTTTGAGTGATTCACTAGGATAGATAATAACTTGACCACATGGTCAGATAAAGGTTTTTATAATGATGAACATTGAAGAAAATAAATTTATAACGCTTGTTAATGCTGCGAAAGAAGGCTTTAACAATGCTTATGCGCCATACAGTAACTTTCATGTTGGTGCTGCTGCGTTAACCGTTAATGGTAACGTAGTTAAAGGCTGTAATGTTGAAAATGCCTCATATGGATTAACCGTTTGTGCAGAGCGTAATTGTTTAGCACAAGGTGTTATTGCAGGTGAAACATCGTTTTCAGCGATAGTTATTTATACTAACCAAGAAAAATTAACGCCGCCATGTGGTGCTTGCCGACAAGTTATTGTTGAGTTTTTAGCGCCGAATGCACTGGTGGTTGCTGTTAACCATAATAATGATAAAAAGCAATGGACAGTTAACGAACTATTACCAGATGCTTTTACGCCCAAAGATTTACTGGAAAAATAAGGATTTTAGTTGATGTTATTACCACAAGAAATAATTCGCACCAAACGAAATGGTGACTCGCTTACTAAAGCACAAATTCAAAGCTTTGTTGATGGCTTAGTAACCAAAGATTTTAATGATGCTCAAGCTGGTTCAATGGCGATGGCGATTTTTCAACAAGGTATGGAAACCCGTGAAATAATTGATTTTACCATGGCAATGAAAAATTCGGGTGACGTATTGTCTTGGCCGGAATTAGAAGGCCCAGTCGTTGATAAACACTCAACCGGTGGTGTTGGTGATAAAGTTAGCTTTATGTTAGCGGCCATTGTTGCAGCTTGTGGTGCTTATGTTCCTATGATCGCCGGTCGAGGTTTGGGCCATACGGGTGGAACAGCAGATAAATTAGAAAGTATTGCAGGCTTTAATGTTCAACCAAGTATTGCTGAATTTAAAGGTATTGTTAAAGATTTAGGTATGGCGATTATCTCGCAAACTGACAACTTAGCACCAGCCGATAAGCGTTTATATGGTATTCGAGATATTACTGCTACTGTGGAGTCTATTCCATTAATCACCGCTTCTATATTGTCGAAAAAGCTAGCAGCAGGGCTTGATAGCTTAGTGATGGATGTAAAGGTCGGTAATGGCGCTATGATGTCTAATATCGATGATGCCAAAGCTTTAGCACAAAGTATTGTAAACGTAGCGAATGGGGCCGGTGTGCCAACACAAGCTATTATCACTGATATGAATCAAGTGTTAGGCGCTACCGCAGGTAATGCCCTAGAGATGGCTGAAACAGTTAAATACTTAAACGGCTCACTGCGTGAACCGCGTTTACATGCGGTAGTTGTTTCATTAGCTAAAGCCATGTTAGTCAGTGCAAAAGTTGCTGAAAATGAAGATCAAGCGCTAACAAAGATCAATCATGCCTTGTCTTCTGGTGCTGCTGCTGAAATATTTAACAAAATGATTCATGCCCTAGGTGGTCCAAGTGACTTTATGGAAGATCCATGGCGTTCAATGGAACGTGCAAACTGCATACAAGACGTTATAGCGTTAGATCATGGTTATATTAATGGTATGCAAACCCGTGATATCGGTTTAGCTGTTGTAGGCTTAAAAGGCGGACGTACAGCGAATGGCCAACAAATAGATCACACGGTTGGTTTCGACCGAGTTTTACCTATTGGTACTTTAGTTAACCGAGGCGATGTTGTAGCGCGTGTACATGCTAGAGATGAAGATTCAGCGCTTCAAGCAAGTCAACAGTACTTAGCGGCGTTAGACATAGGTGAGAAAGCAGCAGAACAAGCGCCTGTGATTTATCAAACTATTACTGGTTAGGCTTTTACCGCTTTAACAAAATACCTTCACAGGCAATAGCAGTGGAATAAAAACAGCGTTAATTCGCTGTTTTTTCATTTTTAAGAAAGCATCAATGGGATGACTAAGACTGTGTCGAGAAAGATTAGCGTTTTAATCTATTATGATTTCAATGTCAGTCGTAGGGTAAGCACAGCAAGTGAGAATTTCATTTTCACCGATATAAGCTAAAGGGTACTCGTGATATTCAACGGTCCCTTTTTTTAATGTACATCGGCAAGCACCGCAAAATCCATCACGACAATGAAAATGTGATTCGATATTTTCTCTTTCTAGGGTGTTCAGTATGTTTTTATCTTCATCGAGGAACGCTAGCTTGTGTTCCTCGACGGTAATACTAAAAGCCATAAATACTATAAATCGAAGTCGTCAAAGTCGTCACTTGATACTGACGAGTCAACTTGTCCAACTAAATAGCTAGAAATCTCGGTTTCTTGTGGTGCAACTTGCACGTTATCACTCACTAAATAAGAGTTCATCCAAGGTAGGGGATTACTTTTAATATCAAATGGTGCATCAAAACCGATAGCACTTAAACGTTGATTACTGATGTATTCAATGTATTGTTTTAAAATGGCCGCGTTTAGGCCGATCATTGAACCATCTTTAAATAGATAATCAGCCCATTCTTTTTCTTGTTCTACTACGTCCATGAAGATTTGTTTACCTTCTTCACGCAATGTAGTGGCAATTTCTTGCATTTCTGGATCGTCACGACCTGACATCCAGTTATTAAGCATGTGTTGTGTGCCGGTTAAATGAAGCGCTTCGTCTCGAGCGATAAGCTTAATTATTTTGGCATTACCTTCTAGTAATTCGCGTTCAGCAAAGGCGAATGAACAGGCAAAACTGACATAAAAACGAATAGCTTCTAAAGCATTAACTGAGCATATTGCTAAGAAAAGACGCTCTTTCAATTTACGTTCACTGACTTCTATAGTGTTACCG